>CAZVPK010000106.1:0-9046 GCA_964628505.1 uncultured Chthoniobacter sp. | reverse complement strand
ACGAAAACAAGGCCGGCAGCCCGTTTTGTTTCCCCACGGGATCGCCGTGCGACAAGCAGACCCCTCCTCTTTCAGCTTCCCCCGCCATCGGAATTTCGGGCAGGTTCGCCGCATGCTGAACTACATCTGGCTCGGCCTCATCGTGCTCGCCGTCCTTCTCGGCGGCTTCAACGGCCAACTCGAGGCCGTCACGAAAGCCGCGTTCGATGCCTGCAAGACGGCGGTCATGACCCTCGCCCTGCCGCTCGCCGGCGTGATGGCGCTCTGGCTCGGCCTGATGAAACTCGCCGAGGCCTCCGGGCTGGTGAACCACCTCGCCCGCGCGCTGCGTCCGATCCTGCGTTGGCTTTTTCCCGAGGTCCCCGCCAACCACCCCGCGATGGGATCGATGGTGATGAACATGGCGGCGAACATGCTCGGCCTGAACAACGCCGCCACCCCGCTGGGCCTGCGCGCGATGCAGGATCTGGAAAAACTCAACCCCCGTCCGGGCACGGCCTCGAATGCCATGTGCACCTTTCTCGCGATCAACACCTCCTCGATCCAACTCATCCCCGCCACCACCGTGGCGATCCTCGCGGCGGCCGGTTCGAAAAATCCCACCATCATCATCGGCACCGCGTTTTTTGCGACTTGCTGCTCGACCATCGCGGGGCTTCTCGCCGTGAAAACCCTCGAGCGCCTGCCCTTCTACGCGCTGCCTCCGATGGAAAAAATTCCAGATCCCGTCGAAAATTCCCCAGCCGCCGAACCCCCGACTCCCGCCGCGCCGCAGCCAGCCTGGTGGGGGGTGGTTTTGCTCCTCGCCTTCTCCGGTTGCTTCCTCTGGTTCGGTTGGCAATTTTTTCTCGCGGGCGACCAACCCCGCCATCCGCTCATCGGCGCGGTCGAGGCCATTTCGTATCTGGCGATTCCCTTCCTCGTCGCCTTCTTCCCGCTCTACGCCTCGCTCTGCCGCGTGAAGGTCTACGAGGAATTCGTGGAAGGCGCGAAGGAGGGCTTTCAAGTCGCGATTCGAATCATCCCCTACCTCGTCGCAATCATAGCGGCCGTCGCCATGTTCCGCGCCGCCGGAGGGATCGATCTCATCACCCAAGCCATCGGACCCGCGCTCGCCGCAGTCCATTTTCCCTCGGAGCTTCTCCCGCTCGTCCTCATGCGACCGCTCAGCGGCAGCGGCGCGAACGGCATCTTCGCCGAACTCGTGCAAACCCACGGCGCCGACAGCCTCATCGCGCGCATGGGAGCCTCGGTGATGGGCAGCACCGAAACGACCTTCTATGTGATCGCCGTCTACTTTGGATCGGTGGCGGTTCGACGCACCCGCCATGCCGTTCCCGCCGGTCTCGTCGCCGATGCCGCGGGCGTGATCGCCTCGGTGATCATTTGCAACCTGGTCTTCGGAAAATAACCGGCGGCCTCACGTGCCGCAGTAGGTCACATATGGCAGGCCGCCTTCCGGCGCGGGTTCGCGGTAGGCGTCCTTTTCCGGCCCGTCTCCGTAGGGATCGCGCAACGCCTCGACCAGGCGGTGCATCGGCCCGAGTTCGCCGCGTTCGCTCGCGGCTTCCAGAGCCTCCTCGACCCGATGGTTGCGGGGAATCACCGCGGGGTTGCTCCGCCGCATCAACCCGCGGGCCTGCTCCAAGGATTCCTCCTGCCGTCCCAGCCGAGCCTTCCACTCCCAATGCCATGACCCGGTCTCCGATGTCTCCGCCATGGGATCCAACGCGCGAAAGGTGTTGGTGAAATCCCGCCGCTCCTCCGCCATCCATTCCAACAACCCGCGCGCCAATTCCACATCGCCGGCTTCCGCGTTGAACAATCCCAACTTCGCCCGCATTCCTGCAATCCAAGCGGCCTCGAAGCGCTCCGGAAAAATCCCCAACACCTCCTTCGCGATGTCGACCCCCCGGTTTTCCTCCCCGGCAAGCAGCGGAACAAACGCCTCCGCCAACCGCGCCAGGTTCCAATGCGCGATGCGCGGTTGGTTGCCGTAGGCGTAGCGGCCCTGTCGATCGATCGAACTGAAAACCGTCCCGGGATCGTAAACATCCAGAAACGCGCAGGGCCCGTAGTCGATCGTCTCGCTCGAGAGCGCCATGTTGTCGGTGTTCATCACGCCATGCACAAATCCCGCCAGCATCCATCGCGCAACCAGCGCGGCCTGGCGGCCGATCACCGCCTCGAGCAAGGCCCGGTGCGGCTCCGCGACCTTCTCCAACTCCGGGTAGTGCCTCCGCAGCGTATGGTCCGCAAGCTCCCGCAACGCCTCGGGATTTCCCGTTGCCGCCAAATATTCGAACGTTCCCACGCGGATGTGGCTCGCCGCGACGCGTGTCAGCACCGCCCCCGGCAACGCGCTGTCCCGATAAACACTCTCGCCGGTCGAGGCCACCGCCAGACTGCGCGTCGTGGGAATTCCCAATCCGTGCATCGCCTCGCTGACGATGTATTCCCGCAACATCGGCCCCAGCGCTGCGCGTCCGTCGCCACGCCTGGAAAACGGAGTCCGCCCCGAGCCCTTCAACTGCACATCCAGACGCACGCCATCGGGTGTCAGATGCTCTCCCAACAAAATCGCCCGCCCATCGCCGAGCATGGTGAAATGCCCGAATTGATGCCCCGCATAAGCCTGCGCGATCGGCTCCGCACCGCAGGGCAGCGCGTTCCCCGCGAAAATCTCCGCACTGTTTCCCAGCGCCTCCGCATCGAGTCCCATCGACTCCGCCAGCGGTCGATTCAGCACCGCCAACCCCGGCTTCGCCACCGGCTCGGGATTTTGTCTCGCGAACAAAACCTCCGGCAACCGCGCGTAGGAATTGTCGAACCTCCAGCCCGCCTCGTTGGAATTTCCGGTGGTGTTCATCGCAATCGGGTTTGCACCATCCGCGCCGACTCGGCGAGATTCAAACACAACCAGCCGCATGCACTCCGACGCCGACCCGAGCCTCAAGGCCTTCTTCACAGAGTGGCAAACCTACCGCCTCTTCAAGGACGCCAATTTCCTCCACCACCGCGAAGTCGCGGCCATCCTCCACCGCGAACTCACGGCCCGCGGCGAACCCTTCACCTTCCTCGACCTCGCTGCCGGCGACGCCTCCGCGAGTTCCGAATTCCTCCGCGGCACCCGGGTCTCGAGCTACACCGCCGTCGATTTTTCCAAACCCGCCCTCGACCTCGCCCGCCAAAACACCGCCGCGCTTCCCTGTCCGCGACATTTCCTCGAGCACGACTTCGCCGACTTCGCGGAAAACACCAACGCCCCCTTCGACATCCTCTACCTCGGCCTCTCGCTCCACCATCAATCAACGCCGCGCAAACGCGAAATCCTCTCCGCGCTTGCCAAACTCACCTCTCCCGACGGTTGCCTCTATCTCTTCGAACCCATCCTCGCCCCCGACGAATCGCGCGAGGAATTGATGCCCCGCTGGAAAGTCTACCTCGACACCTTTCCCGCCCCGCTTCCCGCCGAGGCCCGCGAAACCATCTGGCACCATGTCCAAACCTGCGACTTCCCCGAACCCTTGGACGAATACCTCGCCGCCGCCCGCGCCGCCGGTTTTTCAAATCCCTCCTGCCTCTTCACCGACAAACACGGCCTGTATTCCCTGATGAAATTTCCCAAGGGGAATGCAGCCTGAGGCTCGTGGGGCGGGCGTCCCGCCTGCCATCGAAACCTTTCCGCCGCAGGCGGGACATCGCAACTCGCTGAGCCCAATGGTAACCAAGCCCCCCCGTTAATGAAATTTGGCTCGAAAAAACTCCCCGCGCCAGGAGGGCCCTGCTTGTCAGGGCCGGATCGTTGTGTTCGTGAAAAAACCCACCCGAACAGACAAGCATCGCTCTACCGGGCTTTCCCAAACCCTTGACGGTCTCCCAATCGACTTGGTCCCCACTCACGGGCATGGCCAGATATACTTCTCTTCCGGTTCGGCAAGTTTCCATTCGGAAGCCCTCGCCGGAGCGAGAATCTCCTCGGCCGTGTAGCGATTCCCGGGCTGTTTTTTCCACTCCTCTTTGAGCGCAAAACGCCGATTTGAATCCGCATCCACGGCAGTTTGCCCTCCAGCTTGAGTCAAATGACTTTTCCTATGCCCAAACTAAAACGCCCTTCGCACCCGCACACGCGCTCGAATCGGCTCTCCCTCTCCACTCCCGCGTTTGACTTGCCCCGCCGCCCCTTTAAAGTCCCGCCACACCGCATGGCTTCGACCAAACGCCATATTCTTTTCATCTGCACGGGCAATGTCTGCCGCAGCCCGATGGCCGAGGCGCTCTTCCGCAAACTCGCCTCCGGCTCCCGCGACATCACCGCCGAATCCGCCGGCCTCAGCGCGGGCAAGGGCCAACCCGCCAGCCGCGACGCCGTCGATGTCCTCGCGGCCGACGGCATCGACCTCACGAAGTTCCGCAGCCAGCCCGTCACCGAGGAACTTCTTCAAAAAGCCACGCACATCTTTGTCATGACCGCCGACCACCGTCGGCTCCTCGATTTGTTCTTCCCGGAATTCATCCACAAGGTCCGCCTCCTCCGGTTCGATGAAAAGGGCTCCCCCGATGTGCCCGATCCCATCGGCCAGGGCCGCGCGGTTTACGCCGAATGCAAACGCAGCATCGAAAAGGCCCTTCCGGCCGTGATGCGCTTCATCAACGAACATCCCATGCCCGCCACACTCGACGCCCAATCCGACACCTCCGCCCTCGCCGCCGCCGATCCCGAGATTTTTTCCGCGATCGAAAAGGAACACCGCCGCCAGTTCGAACACATCGAACTCATCGCCAGCGAAAACTTCACCAGCCGCGCGATCATGGAAGCCCAGGGCTCCTGCCTCACCAACAAATACGCCGAGGGCTATCCCGGCCGCCGCTGGTATGGCGGTTGCGAGTATGTCGACATCGTGGAAACCCTCGCCATCGACCGCGCGAAGAAACTCTTCGGCGCCGAGCACGCCAATGTGCAACCCCACAGCGGCAGCCAGGCGAACATGTCCGTCTATTTCAGCGTCCTCACCCCCGGGGACAAAATCCTCACCATGGACCTCGCCCACGGCGGCCACCTCACCCACGGCCACAAGGCGAATTTCTCGGGCAAACTCTACGAGGTCGTCCACTACGGCGTGAGCCGCGAGACCGAGACGATCGACTACGACTCCCTCGCGCGCCAGGCCGAGGAAGTCCGTCCCAAAATGATCACCGCCGGCGCCTCCGCCTACCCGCGCCTCATCGATTTCCAGCGCATGCGCGAGATCGCCGATTCCGTCGGAGCCTACCTCTTCGTCGACATGGCCCACATCTCGGGCCTCGTCGCCGGCGGCGTGCATCCCTCGCCGTTCCCTCACGCCGATTTCGTCACCACCACCACCCACAAAAGCCTGCGCGGACCCCGCTCCGGCCTCGTCATGTGCAAGGAGCAGTTCGCCAAAAAAATCGACGCCCAGACCTTCCCCGGCGTCCAGGGCGGTCCCCTCATGCATGTCATCGCCGCGAAGGCCGTGTGCTTCCGCGAGGCGCTCCAACCCGATTTCAAGGACTACGCCCGCCAGGTCGTGAGCAACGCCAAGGCCCTCGCCGCGCGGCTCGCCATGCTCGGCCACCGCATCGTCTCCGGCGGCACCGACAACCATGTGATGCTCGTCGATCTCCGCCCCGCGGGAATCACCGGCGCCGAAGCCTCCGAGGTCCTCGACAAGGCCGCCATCACCGTCAACAAAAACGCCATCCCCTTCGACACCGAATCCATCATGAAAACCGGCGGCATCCGCATCGGCACACCCGCCATGACCACCCGCGGACTCCGCGAGGACGACATGATGCAGGTCGCCGACTTCATCGACGGAGCCCTCAAAAAACGCCACGACGAAGGCGCCCTCGCCGCCCTGCGCAAGGAGGTCGTCTCCTTCACCTCGCGCTTCCCGCTGCCCTGATCCACAGCGCTTCTCCGCGCGACAATTCCCCGCATGGCCTCCTCGAAGAAAAAAAACCGCGCCTCCGCGCAAAAACCTCCGGAGGCCTCCCCCGCCCGCGCCGACACCTCCCAGCCGGACTCCCGCCTCCCGCGCATCCTCTCCTGGTGCGGCTTCGCGGCCATCCTGCTCGCCTGCATCGGCTATGTCCTCTTCCACGCCTACCTGATCGACCAGGTCACCCAGCGCCTCATCCGCGAGATGGACGGCGCGCAGGCCAAGCCGACCGAGGTGCTGCCCGTCCCGCTGCTCGAGATCGCCTTCGACGGCTATGTCTGGAACCGCCATGCCGAAAAACTTTTCGAAAACGGCGAATGGCGCGTCCGCTTCACCGACATGGACAACGCCCCCGAAGGCCGCGAGGTCCACTGGAACTCCGGCTTCGCCTGGTATCTCCGCGGGCTCGGCGAGATCTACCGCCACTTCACCGGAGACACGCTTCGCAACAGCATTTTCCGGATGTCCATCTGGGCGAATCCCATCCTGCTCGTCCTCGCCCTCGGCCTCTTCGCCACGCTCTCCGCCCGCCGCTTCGGGCCGCTCTGCGGCTCCGTCCTCGCCATCGGCATGATCTCCACCGCCTCGTTCTACGAAGGCTTCCTGCCGGGCTATCCCGACCACCACGGCGTCACCGCCTTCGCCCTCATGGGCCTCATCTTCGGCATCGCCTGGGCCGGCGCGGGCTGGGTGCAAAAATCCGACGGCACCTCCTTCATCCCGCCCCATTCCCTCAAACAAGCCCGCCACGGCATGATCTTCTCCGCGATCTGCGGCGCGGCCGGCCTCTGGATCAGCGCGTTCTCGGCCTCCACCGTTCTCACCGGCATCGGCCTCGGCGCCATCGTCACCACCGCGATCTTCCGCAAGTCCGCCGAAAAATCCGGCAGCCAGTTCGACGCCTCCCTCTGGCGCACCTGGTGCCTCTGGGGCGCGGGCGGATCCATCTTTCTCTACCTGCTCGAATATTTCCCGAACCACCTCGGCATGCGGCTCGAGGTCAACCACCCGCTCTACGCCCTCGCCTGGCTCGGCGGCGGCTGGATCATCGCCACCGTCTGCGGCTGGATCGTCGCGGAACGCGGCACGCCGTTCCCTTTCGTCAAACTCCTCCTTCCCCTCGCCGCCTGCGCCGTCCTGCCCGCCACCATCCTGCTCGGCGGACCCGCCGTCTACATCCCCGGCGACGAATTCATGGCCGGTCTCTGGAAAAACATCGCCGAGCTTCTTCCGCTGGTCACCCGCATCCAAATGGGCGCGATCTCCTGGAAGGTCGCTTTCGGCTACTTCCCCGCCTTCGTCGCGCTGGCGATCATTCTCGCCTTCTTCCGCAAGGTGGACGGCGCCTCGAAAGCCGTCCTCGTGTTTCTCTGCATCCCGATCGTGATGATCACCGCGATGCAATTCTACCAAGTCCGCTGGGGAATGCTGAACGGCCCGCTCTACATCGCCCTCGCCGGCCTCGTCGTCCCGCAGCTCTGGCGCCTCCTCCCGCCGCTTCCCGGCCCCCGCGCCATCGGCGCCCTCGTCCTCTGCGGAGCCGTCTATCTCTTCTCCGCCGACACCGTGCGCGGAATGATGCTCCCCTTCTGGAAACAATATTCGAGCAAGCAAAACATCGAAGTCGGCTCCGGCCAGCTCCTCGCCCTCCTCCACCGCGACATGGCGAAAAAGTTTCTCGAGAACGCCCAGGGCCGCCCGATCACCATGCTCAGCAGCCCGAACAGCTCCTGCCTCCTCTCCACCTTCGGCGGCTTCAAAACCATCGGCACCCTTTACTGGGAAAATGTCGACGGACTCAAATCCGCCGCCCACGCGCTCAACGCCCAGTCCCCCGACGAGGCCCTCGCCCTCCTGCAAAAACACGGCGTCACCCATGTCTCGCTCATGACCTGGGAAAACTTCATCGGCCCCTATTTCCAAATCATCCACCCGAAGCCCGTCCCCGGAAAATCCCTCGAGAACTCCTGGGGCCAGCGCGCCCTCTTCAACAAGGAATTCCCCCGCTGGGCCCGCCCGATTCCGTATCCGAAAAATTTCCTCACCAACGCCCTCAAGCAGGACGTCGTCATGCTCGAGATCGTCCCCAACCAATCCCCCGAGGAATTCGATTTCCACCTCGCCCGCTTCCAGCGCCTCAGCGAAAACAACCCCGTCGCCGCCGAGATTCTTCTCAAAGGCGTGCTCGACCGCTCCCCCGGCTCCAACCAGGTCCGCATCGAACTCGCCGAATTGCTCGCCGACCAGCGCCGCTTCGATGAATCCCGCGACCAGTTCCTTCTCTCGATGCAAGGATTGCCCCCCGAGATCCGCCAGCAAATCGCCCAGCGCGGCGCACAAATCCTCGCCCAGCGCGGAGCCCAACCCCAGGCCGAAACCCTCCTCCAAGCCACCCAACCCGTTCAATCCCCCCCGCCCGCTCCCGCACCCACCCCCCAGCCCGCTCCCTGAAAAGTTCCACCACACCTCCCGCCGCATTCCCCGGGCGGTTTTGACAGGGCCAACCACCAGCCACCCCGAAACCGTTTTTCCCTTTGACATCCCGCCCACTCTTTTTCATGAATGGAGACCTGCACCGCACCGGCACCCGTCCAAACCAAGACGCGCCCACGGCGGTCAAAACCTCTTTTCAACAAAAGAGTTCCGCGTCCCTAGCTCAATGGTAGAGCAGTTGACTCTTAATCAATTGGTTCCGGGTTCGAGTCCCGGGGGGCGCACTTCTCTTTACTGCAAGAAGTTAAGTTAGGGAAACATTGATCAAATATTAGTCACACTTTAGTTCCTGTGACAAATAAGTGACAAATCCTACCCCCCCTGCCCCCCAAACACAGCCCGCCTCTACCCAAATCCTCGGACTTCACCCAAAACCTCCCTCTGCTTCTCGACGCGCTAACCAAAACCTCGCGAGCGAGCCCAGGCAAATCCTCCCGCCCAAATCCTCGCGCAGCGGCTTTCCCCAATTCCTCCCTTCTCGCCCAAATCCTCGGACGCCTGTCTGTAAGCTGCGAGGTTTTGGCGGCGGCGAGCGTTTAAGGGGTCAGGAATTAATTATTGATTTTTGACAGATTGCTCTGGTCAACCTG
>CAZVPK010000105.1:0-9114 GCA_964628505.1 uncultured Chthoniobacter sp. | reverse complement strand
GCGGCGCCGTTCGAGATGTCGTTGGTGAACATTTCCTCGGCGATGCGGCCGCCCATGGTGACGGCGAGGAGGTCGAGGGCTTCCTTTTGCTGCGTGGAGTATTTGTCGCCTTCGGGAAGATACATCGTCGCGCCGAGGTAGGGGCCGCGGGGGATGATGGTGACCTTGTGGAGCGGGCTGGTGTGCTCGAGGAGGACATTCAGGATCGCGTGGCCGGCCTCGTGCCAGGCGGTGGAGATTTTTTCGCGTTCGCTCATGGCCATGGAGCGGCGTTCCTTGCCCCAGCGGACCTTGTCGCGGGCTTCCTCGAGTTCGCGCATGGTGACGGCCTTGAGATTTTTGCGGGCGGCTAGAAGGGCGGCTTCGTTGAGAACATTGGCGAGTTCCGCGCCGGAGTAGCCGGGGGTTCCGCGGGCGAGGACGGCGAGGTCGACGCCTTCGGCGACCTTCACTTTTTTCGCGTGGACTTTGAGGATTTCCTCGCGGCCTTTCACATCGGGGAGCGAGACGGTGACTTGGCGGTCGAAACGGCCGGGGCGCAGGAGCGCGGGGTCGAGGACATCGGGGCGGTTCGTGGCGGCGATGATGATGACGCCTTCCTGGGTGTCGAAGCCGTCCATTTCGACGAGGAGCTGGTTGAGGGTCTGCTCGCGCTCGTCGTGTCCCCCGCCCATTCCGTGCCCGCGATGGCGGCCGACGGCGTCGATTTCATCGATGAACATGAGGCAGGGCGCGGATTTTTTGCCTTGTTCGAACATGTCGCGGACGCGAGAGGCGCCGACGCCGACGAACATTTCGACGAAGTCCGAGCCGCTGATGGAGAAGAACGGAACATCGGCTTCGCCGGCGATGGCGCGGGCGAGGAGGGTTTTGCCGGTTCCCGGGGGGCCGACCATGAGGATGCCTTTGGGGATGCGGCCGCCGAGTTTTTGGAATTTTTTGGGGTCCTTGAGGAATTCGACGAGTTCCTGGACCTCGTCCTTGGCCTCCTCGACGCCGGCGACATCCTTGAAGGTGATGCGGTTTTTTTCCTTCGAGAGCATGCGGGCTTTCGACTTGCCGAAATTGAACGCGCCCTTGCCGGCCATTTTGATTTGGGAACGGAAGAAGAAGTAGAGGATGACCAAAAACAGGACGATCGGCAGGAAGCTTACTATGGCCGAGGCAAGCAGGTCGGACTTCGGCGTGATCGCGGGGACGATGCCGGCTTCGGCGAGGGCCTTCTCGATTTCGGAGCCGTTGAATTGCGTGAAGATCGGCGTGCGGAATTGCGTGGCGACCTCCTCGCCGGTGGTGGGCGAGGGGAGTTTGACCTTGCCTTCGAAGTATTGGGTGTTGCGGCCCTCCTCGACGACGAGCTGGAGCGGGGCGTCGGCGGTGACGGCGAGTTTGCCCTCCTTCACGAGTTCGAGGAAGCGCGGGTATTGGATTTGCTGGATCTGTGCGAAATTGTTTCCGCGGAAAAGGAACGCGCCGCCGATGAGGGCGAAGGCGATGGCGAAGAGGACCAGTCCGCGCCAGTTGAGCTGTGGGTCCTGACCACCGCCGGAGGGCTTGCGGTTGTCGTTGGGTGGCTTCGGGTTTTCGTCTGACATTCCGGCAACTTTCGCGCAGGATGCGGACTTGGCAAATGCAAAACGCTTCCGCTGACCGCGCCCTGGTGGCCTCGATCCACGATGTGTGCCCGGCGACGCGGGCCGCAACGGAGCGGATTCTGGGGGACCTCGGGGAGATCGGGTGTGAAAAAACCTCTCTGCTGGTGGTGCCGGATCATCACCGGCGCGGGAGGATTTCGGAGGATGCGGGGTTCGGGGAATGGCTCCGGGAGCGGGTTCGCGAGGGGCACGAGGCGGTGCTGCATGGATATTACCACCTGCGCGAGGCGAAGGGCGGCGAGGGAATTTGGAAGAAACTCGTCACACGGTCCTACACGGCGGGCGAGGGGGAGTTTTATGATTTGGAGAAGGGGGAGGCGGCTCCGCGGCTCGCGGAGGGAGTGAGGGAATTCGCAGCGCTGGGATTGCGGCCGGAGGGATTCATCGCGCCCGCGTGGCTGCTGGGCACGGAGGCCGAGGAGGCGGTGCGGGAGGCGGGGTTCGGCTACACGACGCGGATCGCGACGGTGGTGGATTTTTCGGAGGGTGGGTGCGTGCATCAATCGCGGAGCCTGGTTTGGAGCGTGCGGGCGGGGTGGAGGCGGGTTTGCAGCCTGGCTTGGAACGCGGCGTTGTTTTCCTCTTTGAAAAATTCGCCGCTCCTGCGCATCGGCATCCATCCGCCGGATTGGGATCATGGCGCGATCCGCGCTCAAATTTTGAAACTCTGCCGGGCGGCGCTTGCCGATCGGGAAGCGATGACCTATCAGCAATGGCTGTTCCGCCAACGGGCCAGCCGATGACGAATTCCTCCACACGCGCCGATCTTCACATCCACTCCCGCCACAGCCAGCGGGCGGCGGATTGGGTGCTGCGGAGGTTGGATTTTCCCGCGAGCGCGTCGGATCCGGTGGAGCTTTACCGCATGCTGCGAGGGGCCGGGATGCGGTTTGTCACGCTCACGGACCAGAACACGCTCGAGGGCTGCCTCGAAATCGCCCACCTGCCGGATGTGATCCTCGGCGAGGAGGTCTCCACGGTTTTTCCGGGCGACGAATGCCGGATTCACATTCTGGTGTGGGGCCTCACGGAGACGCAGCACGCCGAGATTCAAAAGGTCCGCGAGAACATCCACGACCTGCAGGCGTATCTTTTCGAGCAAAACCTCGCCCACTCGGTGGCCCATCCGTTCCACAGCCTGAACGGGAAGCTCGGAGCGATCCACCTGCAAAAGCTCGCGCTGATGTTCCGGCATTTCGAAGGGATCAACGGACGTTACTGCGGACTCTTGAGCGAGACCGCCCGCGAGGTGTTCGGTCATCTCACCCCCCGCCACATCGAAATCTTCAATGCCCGCACGGGCCTCGATCCCACGCACCCCGAGCCGTGGCGGAAGGTCTTCACCGGCGGCTCGGACGACCACGGCGGCACGCATGTCGCCGGCGCCTTCACCGAAACGGCCCCCTGCGCGACGGCGGAGGAATTCCTGCAAAACATTCGCGAAGGCCGATGCCAAGCGGGCGGGCGGGCGGGCACGCCGCTGGCGATGGCGCACGGCACCTACGGCACGGCGATCGATTACGCCAAGGCGCGGCTTCCGCTGAAACCCGGCGATCCCACCGCCGCGCTCTTGGAAAAAATCACCTCCCGCTTCATGGAGGGCCGCGATCCGACCGAGTTCTCGCTCATGGAGAAATTCGGATTCCTCACCCAGGGCGTGCTCACGGGAAAAATTTTCGAGATCGCCAAGTCGGGGAACATGTCGCTTTGGAAACAGCTCTCGGACGCGCTCAACCAGCCGGAACTCAAGGCCGCCCTCGCCCGCGAGACCGCCGGCGTGGAGGAGGCCGAGCGACGGGCGTTCCTCATGGCGAACCTCATCGCCAACCAGCTCGGCTACCGATTCGTCACCGAATTCATCCAGCAAATCTCGAAGGGAAAATTCCTCGAGAGCATCCAATCGCTCATACCCGTCGCGCCCATCGCCGCGCTGCTCGCCCCGTATATCCACGCCTTCCGACAACCCAAGCGCGACTGGATGCGCGAAACCTCGCTCACCCTGCGCGGCGACATCCCCGCCTGCCTCAAAAACACGCGCCGGGCCTGGTTCACCGACACGTTGGAGGATGTGAACGGCGTCGCCACAACGATCCGAAAAATGACCGCCGCCGCCGTGGCCGAAGGTCACGATCTTACGATTGTGACCTGCCGCTCCGAGGTCGCCGACCACGGCGTTCCCTTGAAAAATTTCCAACCCATCGGCGAGTTCGAGCTGCCTGAATACGAGCTCCAGCGCCTGAGCTTCCCGCCGGTGCTCCAGATTTTCGATTGGATCCAGCGCGAGGGGTTTTCCGAAATCGTCATCAGCACCCCCGGCCCGCTCGGCCTCTGCGCGCTGGCGGCCGCGAAGACCCTCGGCCTGCCGACCTCCGGAATTTACCACACCGACTTCCCGCAATACGTGCGAATCCTCACGGACGACTCGTTCATGGAAACGCTCACCTGGAATTACATGCACTGGTTCCACAGCCAGCTCGACACCGTGTATGTGAACTCCGCCGACTACCGCAAATGCTGGATCGAGCGCGGCATTCCCGCCGAGCGGCTCCGCATCCTGCCGCGGGGACTCGACACGAAACTCTTCGATCCCGCCAAGCGCGACCGCGGTTTCTGGGAGGCCCGCGGACTGCGCGAGCGGGAGGTCGCCATGCTGTTCGTCGGCCGCGTCTCGAAGGAAAAAAACCTCGACCTCATCGTCGCGGCGACGCGGCGCCTCGCCGAATGGCAAACGCCCGTGCGCCCGGTCATCGTGGGCGACGGGCCCTACATGGGAGAAATGAAACGCCTCCTCGGCGACGCGATTTTCACCGGCTACCTCGGCGGCGAGGATCTCGCCCGCGCCTATGCCTCCGCGGATTTTTTTGTGTTTCCCAGCACGACGGACACCTTCGGAAATGTGATTCTCGAAGCCCAGGCGAGCGGAATTCCCGTGATTGTTTCCGATGTCGGCGGCCCGCGCGACCTGGTCGGGGACGGAGCGGACGGCTTCATCACCCGGGCCAACGACGCCGAGGATCTCGCGAGGGCGATCCGCCTGTTGGCCGACGATTCCGCCCTCCGGGCCAAGCTGGGAGCGGCCGCGCGAGGCAGGGTGGGGGACCGCGACTGGGCCGAGGCGGCCGGGCGGTTTTGGAACGGGTCCCCGCTGTAGGTTTGAAAATTTTTTCAAAAACCCCTTGCAGAGGCCCCGCGATTGCTGTCTCTATTCGCACCCACATCATGGTTGGCCCAGACATTTGCTCCATACGAATTTCCACATCGTCGGCATGCGGCGTTTGATTGATTTTTTCCGCGTGCGCCCTTCGCGCACCGCCAACCACCGGCCAGGCGTTCCTTCCCCGGGATCGCGCGCCGTCACCAACCCGTCACAGAGGAGTCGTCATTAATATCCGGGATATTCGCATCAATGAACGGATCCGCGCCCGCGAAGTGCGCGTGATTCTCGCAGCCACCAACGAGCAACTCGGCATCATGCGCCTCGACGAGGCCATCCGCCGCGCCCGCTCCCTCGGCCTCGACCTCGTCGAGATCGCCCCCACCGCCCAGCCGCCCGTCTGCCGCATCGTCGATTTCGGCAAATTCCGCTACGACCTGTCCAAGCAGGAAAAGGAAAAGAAGCACTCGGTGAGCAAGGTCAAGGAGGTCAAGTTCCGCGTGAACATCGACGAGCACGACTACCTCACCAAGATCCGCCACGCCGAGGACTTCCTCGACAAGGGCAACAAGGTGAAGATCCACCTCCAGTTCCGCGGCCGCGAAATGGCCCACAAGGAACTCGGCATGCTCGTCGTCGAGCGCGTCAGAACCGACCTCTCCGGCATGGCCCATGTCGACATGGAGCCCAAACTCGTCGGCCGCGCGATCGGCATGACGCTCAGCCCTCTCCCGGCGAACAAACGCCACCGCAAATTCTCGAAACACGGCGAAATCCTCGAGCCCGAGCCGGTCGAGGATCATTCGGACGACGAGGAAAACGACAACGCCGGTGTGTGACCGCCGGTTGCTGTTGTTCGACATCGACGGCACGCTCATCACCTCCGGCGGCGCTGGAGAATGGGCCTTGCGCGACGCGATGGCCTCGAGGTTCGGAGTCGAGGAGGATTTGAAGGAGATCGTTTTGGCCGGGGCGACCGATGCGAAAATCGCGATCGCCCTCCTCGAGAAACACAACCTCGAGCCCTCTCCCGCCAACATCGCCGCGCTCCTCGACGAATACATCGGGCATTTGGAATCCCGCATTCCCCGGCACAACGGCCGCGTCCTGCCCGGCATGATCGAGTTGCTCGAGGCTCTGGCGAAACGCCCCGAGGCCGTTCTGGGCCTTCTCACCGGCAATGTCGCCCGCGGAGCCGAGATCAAGCTCGCCCACTACGGCGTCTGGCATCATTTCGAGTTCGGAGCCTTCGCCGACGACCACCACGACCGCAACGAACTGGGCAAATTCGCCCGCACGCGAGCATTGGAGCGCCACGGCGTCGAATTTTCCCCCGAAAAAATCTTCGTCATCGGCGACACCCCCCGCGACATCGAATGCGGCCGCGCCATCGGCGCGAAAACCGTCGCCATCGCCACCGGCCACTATTCGTTCGACGAACTCGCCGCCCACTCGCCCGATTTTCTGTTCCCCGATTTTTCCGACACCGCGCGCGTGCTCGAGTGCCTGCTGGGCCCCTCCGCCTAATCAACGAATTAGGCGCTTTGCGAGGAGGGCTCTGCTTGTCAGAGCCGTATCGATGTGTTTGCGGGAGCCGCCCCGGGCCTGACAAGCAGGCCCCTCCTTGGCTCTCTGCCTAATCCGGAATCAAATCCGGCATTTCGCCGAGGCGCTTCGGCTTGAGCGGTTCCTTGCCCCGCAGCAAGCGCCGCTTGTGCAAATACTCCGAGAGCACCGCCGCGATCTCGCGCGCCGTCCGTTGCGCGTCGAAACTCACGCCGCTTCGCACCCCATCCAATGCATTCGCCAGCGACGTCAGTGCCATCGGCCCGCTGAATGGAAACATCACGATCCCGCCAATACCCTGGGAAATATTCGATCCGCCCGTGGTTTCGATGTGGAGAAATTCTTTTGGCTCCGGCCCCGAGAGATCGAACACATTCACCTTGGCCTCCATTTTCGTCCCGCCTGTCCCCAGTCCCACCGTGCTGCGCAGCAACCGGCTCCCCTGGTTCACACGCTCGACCCCGCCCTCCACCAGCCAGAAATTCCCCTGCGGCAACGCGTCCCCCGGCGCCACCACACGGGCGGGCGCCACATGTCTCTTCAGCCGCCGGGCCAGTTGCTCCGCCAGGTATTGTCCCAAGTCCCGGCGGAATTTTTCGAGCTCCTCCCCCTCGCGATCCACACGCAGAGCGGAGGACGGCACCTCGAAGGGCCGGATCAAAATCTCGCCCGGCGCTTTTTTCGGGCCGTTCTCGGGACCGAACGGATGCACCGCCTTTTCCACGCTCACCGAGGCGCAGGAGGCCAACAGGAGCGGCAGGGCCAGGGCAAGCAGCCTATGAAGCATCGGTTTCAGGAACCCCATCCAAGCAATCCCGGCCCCGCCCGCCAAGCCCGAAGCCGGTCTTGCCTCTCCCGCGAGCCCCCGCTTCAATGCGCCGCCATGAGCAACGACAAGACATTCCGCATCGCCGTGCTGGCGGGCGACGGCATCGGCCCCGAGGTCATGGCCGAGGGCCTCAAGGTCCTCGAGGCCGCCTCGAAAAAATTCTCCATCCGCCTCGAGTTCGATCACAAGCCGGTCGGCGGAGCCGCCATCGATGCGGTCGGCAAGGCCCTTCCCGCCGAAACCCTCGCCGCCTGCGAGCAGGCGGACGCGATTTTGTTCGGCTCCGTCGGCGGCCCGAAGTGGGAATCCCTCCCCGCCGCCGAGCAACCCGAGCGCGCCGCCCTTCTCCCGCTCCGCAAGCATTTCGGCCTCTTCGCGAATCTCCGGCCCGCCATCTGCCTGCCGGAACTCACCCACGCCTCCCCCCTCAATCCCGCGCTCGTCGAGGGCGGATTCGACGTCCTCTGCGTGCGCGAGCTCACCGGCGGCCTCTATTTCGGCGAACCCAAATACATCAAGCGCGAAGGCGGCGAGGACTTCGCGGTGGACACCATGGTTTACTGGGAATCGGAGATCCGCCGCATCGCCAAGGTCGCCTTCGAGGCCGCCCGCAAGCGCCGCGGCGAAGTCACTTCGATCGACAAGGCGAACGTCCTTCAAAACGGCGTCCTCTGGCGCCGCGTCGTCACCGAAACCGCCCGCGACTACCCCGACACGACCCTCAAACACCTCTACGTGGACAACGCCGCCATGCAGTTGGTCAAAAATCCGAAGGCCTTCGACGTGATCCTCGCCGAGAATCTCTTCGGCGACATCCTGAGCGACGAGATGGCCATGATCGCCGGCTCCCTCGGCATGCTCCCCAGCGCCAGCCTGGGCGAGTCCACAGGCGGCGACACGCGATTCGGAATGTATGAGCCCAGCGGCGGCACCGCCCCCGACATCGCCGGCAAGGGCATCGCGAATCCCATCGCCCAAATCCTCTCCGCCGCCATGCTCCTCCGCTTCTCGCTGGGCCGGGAGGACGCCGCCTCCGCCATCGAGGCGGCCGTGCGAGCCGTCATTTCCAAAGGCCTCCGCACCGCGGACATCCACACGCCCGGCACCACTCTGGTGGGCACCTCCCCCATGGGCGACGCCATCGCCTCCGCCCTTTGAAAAAATCCCCGGCCCGGCCCATAAAACCCTTGACGCCGCGCAGGCGCGATCCGAATCTTTTCGGCTCAAAATACACCAAGGCACTATCTCCGTGACGCTCCGACACACCGGCCTCACCGGACCCGACAGGCCGCTAAAAATCCTCATCTCCATCGATGTTTGACAATCTTCTGGGACTTTTCTCGAGCGACATTGGAATCGATCTCGGCACCGCGAACACGCTCGTCTATGTCAAAGACCAAGGCATCGTTCTCCGCGAGCCCTCCGTCGTCGCTGTTCAACAAGGCACCAACCGCGTTCTCGCCGTCGGCAACGAAGCCAAGCGAATGCTGGGCCGCACGCCCGGCAACATCGTCGCCATCCGCCCGCTCAAGGACGGCGTGATCGCCGATTTCGAAATCACCGAGGCCATGCTGCGCCACTTCATCAGCAAGGTCCACAACCGCCGCCGCATGGTCCGCCCGCGCGTCGTCGTGGCCGTCCCCAGCGGAATCACCGAAGTGGAAAAACGCGCCGTCAAGGATTCGGCCACCCATGCCGGCGCGCGCGAGGTCTACCTCATCGAGGAACCCATGGCCGCCGCCATCGGGGTCGGCCTCCCCGTGCAGGACGCCGCCGGCAACATGATCGTCGATATCGGCGGTGGAACCACCGAGGTCGCCCTCATTTCCCTTTCGGGAATCGTCTTCAGCCGCAGCGTGCGCGTGGCGGGCGACGAACTCGACGAGGCCATCACGAATTACATGAAGCGG
>CAZVPK010000104.1:1165-9116 GCA_964628505.1 uncultured Chthoniobacter sp. | reverse complement strand
GTCACAAACCCGACTGGGTCTGTGGTTGCATTCTGGGCCGACGCGCTGGTGGCGGCGGTGACGATGGCCAAGGAGGCTATGGCGAGTTTTGCTGGGAGTTTCATTGGATTGGTTGTTGGGATTTGTGTGGGACTTTTTAGGGTTGGATGGATGAGGTCAAGAAAAATTGCAGATTATTTTTCATGTCTGAAAACTTTCGACACGGTTCAGGGGATGTTTGTTCATGCGACAAAATCATCTTCCGTGGCGATGGTGTGGTCAAACGATTTTTTTCCGGTCGCTTGATTGAGCGGTTGATCGGTTCAATGCCGCACAAATAGGGCTTCGCGGGGGATGTTGGTTTTGGCGCGGAGTGGATATTCGCGGCGCGGCCGGCGTTGGGAAGGCCCGGGAGGGTTTCGCGATCCAACGGGGATCGAAGCGGCGCGGCGGGAGGGATCGGGGTCGGAGTCACTGGCAAAAGTGTGGATGTCAAAATGAAATTTTTTTTGAAGAGCTGGCGGGAGTTCGGCGGCGCGGGCGCTTGCTCGCTGGAGGAAGGGGCGCGGGCGGGAGGTGCGAGGCGGGTCTTCTTGTCGATGACCTTTCCACGCCGCTGCCTCCCACGGGCGGGACGCCCGTGCCCCCTTTCTTGAGTGGCGTGAGAGAGGACGAGGCGCGGGATGGCGGCGAGGGGCGGCGGCCTCACAAAGAGTGTGGGCGTCCCGCCGGGCGAATTGGGTTTTTGTGGGCGGGGCGTCCACGCTCCTCGATGGGCGGCGGGAGCGGCTTGCGGAGGGGGGCGGGAGGGGTCAGGGTGTGGAAATGGAGAGTTGGAAGGAGGAGGAGTTCGAGGAGGTTTTTTCGCGGGCGCGCGGGCCGGGGGGGCAGCATGTGAACAAGGTGTCGACGGCGGTGACGCTGCGCCATGTGCCGAGTGGATTGCGGGTGACGGCGGGGGATTCGAGGTCGCAGGCGGCGAACCGGGCGGAGGCGCGGCGGAGGTTGATGGAGAAGTTGCGCGAGGCGGTTCGGAAGGAAAAACAGGATCGGTTGGCGGAGGCGGCCAGGGAGCGGCGGCGGAAGGCGAGGAGGTCGAGGGGGACGAAGGCGAAAATGGTGGAGGCGAAGCGGCGGCGGGGGGAGACGAAAAAGCTGCGGGGCCGCGTGGGCGCTTGATCGGCGGGCGGGGATTTGTCGGATGTCGGGCGGGATGCCGGAACTCGAATCCGCGGGATGGCTTCAGGCGAGGAGGGCGCGGAGGTTGCCGGTGATGCGGCCGTCGTAGAGGGCCTTGCCGATGATGGCTCCGTGGAGGCGGGGGATTTGATTCAGGCGGCGGAGGTCTTCGGCGCTGGAGACTCCGCCGCTGGCGATGAGATCGCACTCGAGAAGGGTGAGGAGTTTTTCCAACTCGCCGAAATTCGGTCCCTCGAGCATGCCGTCGGTGGCGATATCGGTGTAGATGATCGTGCGGATGCCGGCGGATTGGGCCGCGAGGGCGAGGTCGGCGGCGAGGGTGGTGGTGGTTTCGGTCCAGCCTTTCACGGCAACGAGGCCGTTGTGGGCATCGATGCCGACGGCGAGGCGATGGCCGCCGAAGCGGGCGCAGAGGTCGGCGAGGGTGTCGGGCGATTGACAGGCGCGGGTGCCGAGGATGACGCGGTCGATGCCGGCATCGAAGGCGGAATGGATTTTTTCGGGGTCGCGCATTCCGCCGCCGAGTTCGCAGGGGATCTTCACGGCGGCGCGGATTTTTTCGACGATGGCGAGGTTGCGGGGCTCGCCGGAGAAGGCGGCGTCGAGATCGACGAGGTGGAGCCAGTCGGCGCCGGAGTCCTCCCATTTTTTCGCGAAGGCGACGGGGTCGGAGGAGTAGACGGTTTTTTCGGTGGCGAGGCCGCGGCGGAGGCGGACGACTTCGCCGCCCATGAGATCGATGGCGGGCAGGAGGTTCATAGCGTGGCGAGGAAATTTCGGAGAAGGGCGAGGCCGGCTGCCTGGCTTTTCTCGGGGTGGAATTGGACGGCGTGGAGGGCGCCGCGGGAGACGCTGGCGGCGAAGCGGACTCCGTATTCGCACCACGCGGAGACGAGCGCGGGGTCGGCGGGAACGGGGTGGTAGGAGTGGACGAAATACATGGAGGCCTCGGGCGGGAAGCCGGTGTAGAGCGGGCCGGAGGTTTGCTGGAGGGGGTTCCAGCCCATGTGGGGGACTTTGAGTTCGTTGGCGGGGAAGCGGACGACGCGGCCTTCCAAGACGCCGAGGCCTTCGACGCCGGGGGATTCCTCGCTGGATTCGAAGAGGAGTTGGTAGCCGAGGCAGATGCCGAGGTAGGGCTTGCCGGAGGAGGCCCAGTCGCGGACGGGTTCCCACATGCCGGAGGCCCGCAGGCTCGACGCGCATTGCGCGAAGGCGCCGACCCCGGGAACGACGAGGGCGTCGAGTTTTTCCAGGTCCTCGGCCCGGGAAACGAGGTGTGGAGCGGCTCCGGCGGCTTCGAGGGCCTTGCAGACGCTGCGCAAATTCCCGCTGCCGTAATCGACGACTCCGAGGACGGCGGAACTCACAGCACGCCTTTGGTGCTGGGGATGCCTTGGACTCTGGGATCGACGCGGGTGGCCTCGTCGAGGGCGCGGGCGAGGGATTTGAAAATGCCTTCGGCCATGTGGTGGGCGTCGCGGCCGGCGAGGACATCGATGTGGAGGTTCATGCCGCCGTGGACGGAAAAGGCCCGGAGGAATTCCTCGACGAGCTGGAAGGAGAACGCCGCGCCGATCGAGGGAACATCGGCGGGGGCGTGGTAGGCGAGGTAGGGGCGGCCGCTCAAATCGAGCACGGTGCGGACGAGGGCCTCGTCCATGGGAACGTGCGCGGTGCCGTAGCGGCGGATGCCGGATTTGTCGCCGAGGGCCTTGGCGAGGGCCTGGCCGAGCAGGATGCCGGTGTCCTCGACGGTGTGGTGGTAGTCGACTTCGAGGTCGCCTTTGGCGGTGAGGTCGAGGTCCATGAGGCCGTGTTTCGCGAAGAGCGCGAGCATGTGGTCGAAGAAGGCGATGCCGGTGGAAACCTTCGAAACGCCGGTGCCGTCGAGGCGGAGCGTGAGGCGGATATCGGTTTCGGAGGTTTTGCGCTCGAGGGTGGACTCGCGGGTCATGGGATTCGGAGAAGGGGCTGGCGAGCCGCTTAGAATGAGGCGATGGCGGCGGCGCGGGTCGGGTGGACGTCCACGAGGTTGATACCCTTGAAGGGATTCGGGAGGTCTTTCAGGGCGGCGACCTTGAGGTTCGCGGCGACGATGGTCGGGAAGTTCGGGAGGTTGTCCACGTCCTGTCCGACGAAGCGCCAGTGGATATCGAGCTTGTTGCACTCGTGGACGATGGAGGCCACGGCGCGGATGACCGGGATTTCGACCTTGGAAACACCGGAGAGGTCGATGAGGAGCTTGCTGAAGCCGGCGTTGACGAAGCCGGCGATCTTGTCGCGGGATTGGCGGGAGAGGTCGATGGAGCCCGATTCGGAGAGGTCCTGCGGGATGGTGACGACCTGCACATCGCCTTCGGCGCCGTAGAAGACCGGGGTGATGTCGAGCGCCATGGCGCGGGCGAGGCGGTCGGGGATTTCGGAGAGGTCGAGGGGTTTGGTGATGACTCCCTCGAAACCGGCGTCCCTGGCTTCGCTCTGCTCGAAGGTGGCGGTTTTCACGGCGAGGCCGATGACGGGAATTTCCTTCATGGCGGGGTGGGAGCGGGCGGCGACGAAGAACTTGTGCGCGGCCTTGTTCGCGAAGGCGAGGCTGACGAGGATGACGTCGGGGGTTTCCTCCGCGGCGACGGTGGAGGCGATCTGGGATTGGGCGGCCTCGGGGCTGGCGCAGCCGACGACTTTCCAACCGCGCTTGTCGACGGATTTTTGAATGGATTCGATAATGGCGGGGTGCTCGTCCACGACGAGGATTTTGATGGGATCGACGACCGTGCGCTTTTTCTTGGAAACGGCGGCGGCGGGAGCCGGGGCCGGAGCGGCGGGAGCGGGAGCCGGCGTGCCGGATTTCGGCTTGAGATCGACGATGCGGGAGACGCGGTCGAGGACGGCCGATTCGGTGAAAGGCTTCACGATGTAGTCGCGCACGCCCATTTTGGCGATTTTGAGGACGTTTTCCTTGCCGGCCTCGGCGGTGAGCATGATGACGGGAATGTCCTTCAGCGAGGGGTCGGCTTTGAGTTTCGAGAGGCATTCGATGCCGTCCATGACGGGCATGGTGACATCGAGAAGAATGACGTCGGGCATCTCGCGGGCGGCGGCTTCGAGGCCCTCGGCGCCGTTGCTGGCGAAGACCATTTGGACATCGTAAGGCGCGAAGCCTTTGTTGATGAGGGTGTGGATCATTCGGCTGTCGTCCACACTGAGAATTTTGGGTGCGCTCATGGTGTTGGGTTTTTCAGTTTTCCAGAATTGCGAAGACGTGAAGAACGAGGGGGTCGGGGACGCCCTCGATGGCGAAGGAGTTGCGGACGCTGATGGAGGCGGATTTGGCGGAGATGGCGATCTCGTCGCCGCGGACGACACTCGGGATGCTGAGGGAGCAGTTGTGGCCGAGGTCGCAGAGGCGGGATTTGAGATTGCCGGTGATCATGTTGGTGAGTTCGGCGACGACGTCGGAAACATCCTGGTCGCTTGCGGAGCCGCCGAGGATTTTTTCGGCGACCAGCTTGCCGAGTTGCTCGCTGAACGCGGTGTAAACGACCCCGTGGACCTTGCCGCTAAGGCCGATCGAGCCGGAAATGCCGGAAAGTTTCGTGGGTTGGGGCGCGTCGGCCTGGCCTTGGCCGGGAATCGCAACAAGGCCCGCCATGGTCTGGAGGACCTCGGGAACATAGCGGTCGATCATTTCCAGTATCGCGGAGTTGGCGGGACCGTTGAGGGAGCTGCTCATGGGAGAGGGTTCGAATCGTTTGCGCTCTTTGAAAACATGTCGGGACCAGGGCGGATGTCCGCCAAGTGGAGCAGGGCGTTAAAACAAAGCCGCCCACGTCCGTCAAACGATTTGCGCCGAAGACGGCTTGGGCAATCACCGGAACCATGCTTCATTGGCGGCATGCGCAGGTTTTTTTTCGGCATTCTCCTCCTCGCCCTTTCGCTCCCCGCCCAGGCGGGGAACGCGACGCAGAGCTCCGAGGCGGACGAGACTCCACCCTACGAGCACTTGGAACTCATCGCCCGCACGATGCAGCTCATCCGGCAGGACTACGTGGACGAAAACAAAACCTCCTACCGCGACCTGGCCTACAGCGCCCTGCGCGGGATGCTCGACCAACTCGATCCGCACAGCCAGTTCATGGAGCCGAAAAATTTCCAAAGCATGCAGGAGGACACGAAAAGCGAATTCGGGGGCCTCGGCGTTGTCGTCACCCAAAAGTCCGGCATCCTCACCATCCTGCACCCCATGGAGGACACACCGGGCTTCGAGGCGGGCCTCCTTCCCGGCGACCAAATTCTCAAGATCGACGGCCAGTCGACCGACAACCTCGATCTCGACGAGGCTGTGGAAAAACTCCGCGGCAAGGTCGGGGAAAAAGTCGTTCTCACCGTCATCCGACCCTCCACCGGCGAGGTCAAGGACCACGAACTCGCCCGCGCCGTGATCAAGGTCCCGAGCGTCAAGGACGCCCAAATCCTCCCTCCCCGCTCGCCCGCGACGACCCGTGTGGGCTACGTGCGCATCACCCAATTCAACGAACCCACCGCCGGCGAACTCTCCTCCGCGCTCGACAAACTCGAGGAGCAGGGCATGGACGCGCTTGTCCTCGACCTCCGCCACAATCCCGGCGGACTCCTGGGAAGCGCCGTCGATGTTTGCGGGGAATTTCTGCCGCCGAACACGCTTGTCGTTTTTACCGAAGGCCGCACCCCGTCGCGCGAATATCGCACGCCCTCCCGATCCACCAAGCCCCGGACCTATCCCCTCGTGCTCCTGACCAACTACGCCAGCGCCAGCGGATCCGAAATCGTCGCCGGCGCCCTCAAGGACCTCGGCCGCGCCCTGGTGGTCGGAGAAACCACCTTCGGCAAAGGCTCGGTCCAAAGCGTGGTCTCGCTGCCCGACGGCTCCGCCGCGCGGCTGACCACCGCGAAATATTTCACCCCCGGCCGCAAACTCATCCACGAGCACGGCGTCGCCCCGCACATCCGCGCCTCGCTGACCGACGGGGAGGAGGCGGACCTTCTCAATTCCCGGCGCCAACGCGACAATCCCGCCGAAAAAACCTCGCCGCCTTGGGATCCTCAATTGGAGCGCGCCGTCGATGCCCTTCAAGGCAGCCTCCTCCACGCGAAAAAAGAATAGGCGAAGCCGGGCTTCGGCGCTTCCCTTGGCCCATGCCCGCGATCCTTGCCATCGAAACCTCCTGCGACGAAACCGCCGCGGCGGTGTTGGAAAATTTCGACGGCGTCCGCGCGCACGAGATTTTCAGCCAGGCCCGCATCCACAGTGAATTCGGCGGAGTGGTTCCCGAGGTCGCCTCGCGCAACCACCTCGCCAGCGCCCCGCACATCGTCGATCTCGCGCTGGAAAAATCCGGCCTCGCCCTTTCCGATCTCGACGCCATCGCCGCCACCACCGGCCCGGGCCTCGCCTCCGCCCTCCTCGTCGGAGCCGCGCTCGCCAAGGGCCTCGCCATCGGTGCCGCGAAACCCTTCCTCGCCGTCAACCACATCGAAGGCCACCTCCTCTCGCCCTTCTTCGGCCGCGAAAAAATCCCGCCCCACACCGCGCTCGTCGTCAGCGGCGGACACACCCTCCTGCTCGATGTGGCGGGCTTCGGAAACTACCAACTCCTCGGCCGAACCCTCGACGACGCCGCCGGCGAGGCCTTCGACAAAACCGCCAAGCTCCTCGGCCTCGGCTACCCCGGCGGCATCGCCATCGACCGGCTCGCATCGACAGGCGATCCCGCGCGCTTCGATTTCCCCCGCGCCATGATCGACTCCGGCGATTTCGATTTCAGTTTCAGCGGACTCAAAACCTCCATCCGCGTCTTCCTCGAAAAACACGGCCCGCCCGCGGAGCCCGATCTACCGGACCTCTGCGCCTCCTTCCAAGCCGCCGTCGTCGAGGTCCTCGCCGCCAAACTCCTCCGCGCCGCCCGCGCCAACAACCGCACCTCCATCGCCGTCAGCGGAGGCGTGAGCGCCAACTCCCGCCTCCGCCAAACCCTCGAGCAACTCGCCCACCGCGAAGGCCTCGAACTCCACCGCCCGCCCCCCGACCTCCTCACCGACAACGCCCTCATGATCGCCTTCGCCGCCGCGCACCATTTCGCCGCCGGCCACTCCTCGCCCGTCACCGCCGAGATTGCCCCGAATTTCCGCCTTGAGGATTTCGCCACCCGCCGATTTCTCTAGATACCCGCCCTCCCCTCCCCTGTAATTCCACTTCCAACATGCAAGACCACATTCCCCGCGGCGGCCTCCGCGTCGCCCCCGTCCTCGACGACCTGCTCGTTTCCCGCATCGCACCCGGCACCGGCATCACCCCCGATCAATTCTGGTCCGCGCTGGAATCCCTCGTCGCCGAATTCGCCCCCCGCATCCGCGAACTCCTCAAGCAGCGCGACGAATTCCAAGCCTCCATCGACAACTGGCACCACTGCCACGCCGGGAAAAAATTCGACCCCGCCGCCTACCGCGCCTTCCTCGAAAAAATCGGCTACCTCGTTCCCGAAGGCCCCGACTTTTCCGTCGCCACCGAAAATGTCTGCGACGAAATCGCCCGCACCGCCGGTCCCCAGCTCGTCGTCCCCGTCAACAACGCCCGCTACGCGCTCAACGCCGCCAACGCCCGCTGGGGCAGCCTCTACGACGCCCTCTACGGCACCGACGCCATCCCCGACACCGACGGCTGCGAACGCACCTCCGCCTTCAACCCCGCACGCGGAGCCAAAGTCATCGCCTTCGCCCGCACCTTCCTCGA
>CAZVPK010000104.1:0-1065 GCA_964628505.1 uncultured Chthoniobacter sp. | reverse complement strand
GGCATCAAGGATGTCATCCTCGAATCCGCCATCACCACCATCCAGGATTTCGAGGACTCCGTCGCCGCCGTCGATGCCGAGGACAAAGCCCTCGTCTATTCCAACTGGCTCGGCCTCATCCAAGGCACCCTCTCCGAAACCTTCGAAAAAAACGGCCGCCCGCTCACCCGCACCCTCCATCCCGACCGCACCTACACCGCGCCCGACGGCTCACAGCTCACCCTCCAAGGCCGCAGCATGATGCTCGCCCGAAATGTCGGCCACCACATGTTCACCGACGCCGTGCTCGATTCCAACGGCCTGGAAATCCCCGAAGGCCTGCTCGACGCCCTGTTCACCTGCCTCATCTCCAAGCACGACCTGCAGGGACAAGGAAAATTCCGCAACTCCTCCACGCCCTCCATCTACATCGTGAAACCCAAGATGCACGGCCCCGCCGAAGTCGCGCTCACCTGCGACATGTTCTCCCGCGTCGAAGACGCCCTCGGCCTCCCGCGCCACACCGTGAAAATCGGCATCATGGACGAGGAACGCCGCACCACCATCAACCTCAAAGAGTGCATCCGCGCCGCCAAGGACCGCGTCATTTTCATCAACACCGGATTCCTCGACCGCACCGGCGACGAGATCCACACCAGCATGGAAGCCGGCCCCGTCGTCCGCAAAGCCGCCATGAAAAAAGAACCCTGGATCCTCGCCTACGAGGATTGGAATGTGGACAACGGCCTCGCCTGCGGACTCCGCGGCCGCGCCCAGATCGGCAAAGGCATGTGGGCCATGCCCGAACTCATGGGCGAAATGCTCGCAACCAAACACGCCCACCCCCAAGCCGGAGCCAACACCGCCTGGGTCCCCTCCCCCACCGCCGCCACACTCCACGCCATCCACTACCACCGCGTGAATGTCGCCGCCCGCCAGGCCGAACTCGCCACCCGCCCCCGCGCCAGCCTCGACAAAATCCTCACCCTCCCCCTTCTTCAGGAAAAACCCACCGCCGCCGAGATCCAGCAGGAACTCGACAACAACGCCCAAGGCATCCTCGGCTATGTCGTCCGCTGGATCGAC
>CAZVPK010000103.1:4207-9166 GCA_964628505.1 uncultured Chthoniobacter sp. | reverse complement strand
CCTGCTTGTCAGGTCCGGTGCGGCTTGCGCAAACACACCGATGCGGCTCTGACAACCAAAGCCCTCCTCGCCAAGCGCAAGGCGGAATCAACTATTGAATAAACCCCGCCGGGATCCATTTTGAACGCATGCAAGGTTGGCGAAAAACGGTTCCCGTCGTTTTCGGTCTGCTGGTTCTGTTTTGGTTCGGAGCCTCATGGATTCCCCCGGTCTCCATCGAACGCCCCGCGATGACGCCCTCCGAACCCTCGCCCGGCGGTTCCCGCGCCGTGGACGCCTTTGCCGACTTCCTTCGCAAGCATCCCGACACCCGCTCGCTGTCGGGCCGCGAACTGGAAGAGGCCGTCGCCCTCGCCAAGGACCGCCGCGAGTGGATGAAAAAAACCATGGTCTCCGATCCCGCCGCCGCCCTCGCCCAGGCCCTCACCCGCTCGGCCCGCGAAAACCTCCACCCCGAACTCCGGCCCTATTTCGAGGAACATTTCAACGCCAACGCCGGTTTGTTCATCCACCCGAATTGCGACGGGGGCGCCACCACGCGCGTTCTCGAAATCGACGGCCGCGAATTCCAGGCGCACCTTTTCGGAAGCCGATCGACCCAGGCCTCGCGCGAGGATGCGCCCCTGCACGGCATCACGCTCGACAATCTGGCGGCGGTGGCGGAATCCCCGCTGGAAAAACCCCGCGCCGGCGACGAAGCGCACATCGCCGCATGGCCGCTCGGCAACCCCGATCCCGAGCGGGATTTTTTCAACGGCGAACCGCTGGGCGAAAATCCCGTCGAAGTGCTGGCGGGCGGCAAGCGATACCGGGTGCGCGCCGACACCGACCTCGACGAAATCAACCGTCGTCTTTCCAAGCTGGACTCGTTCCCCGGGCCGCATGGCGGCTCGCGCCTCGTCTTCGCCATGCAACCCATGGCGGCGGACGGTTCGGCGGGCGTCTCGTGGGAATGGGTCGAGGCGGCGACCCGCGAACTCGCCTCCGCCTGGACCGAATCGCCGAAGAATGTGTTTTTTCTCAGCGTGGATTTTTCCGACGCCCCGGCCGAGGGACCGGCTCCCGCCCAACTCGCCTCGCGGCTCAACGGTTCGGTCGCCGCCTCGCTTTCGGAGATGTCCTACGCGAAGACCACGCTCAACGCCACCGTGGCTCCGCAGGTCCTTCGCATGGCGAAGCCCTCCACGGATTACCTTCCCGCCTCCAGCGGCACCCTGCGCGACGACGCCCTGGCCGCCTACAAGGCGATCCACGGCGAAAACTCCCTCGACGGCTTCGACATCGTCGGTGTGCATTTTCCCTCGATCGGCATGCAGAGCGGCGGAGTCGTCTACGCCGGCCTCGCCTCGCTGGGCGGCTCGCGCCAATACCTCCAGGGCAACATCGGTGATGGAACGATCATCCATGAATTCGGCCACAACTACGGTTTGCTCCACGCGAGCTTTTGGCAAACCAGCGACGGGTCCGTGGCCGGAGCGGGCAGCAATGTCGAATATGGCGACCCCTTCGACATCATGGGCAACGGCGACCCGCCATGGGGGCATTTCCACATGCGCGGCAAACAGCGCCTGAACTGGCTCGCGGAACCGAATTGGTCGGACACCGCCGCCACCGGTTCCGGCACGTTCCGTCTTTACCGCTTCGACCATCCCCAAACGACAGGCGCCCTTCGCGCGTTGCGCATCCCGAAGGCCTCCGCGCCTTCCGAGAGCTACTGGCTGGGCTACCGCGCCGGAGTTCCCGACAACGAATACCTCCAAAACGGCGCCTACCTCCTGTGGGAGCGCCCCGGCGGCGATCGCGAGTGGCTCTTGGACGCCACGCCGAACTCTCCCGCCGGCCGCGAGGACTCGGCCATCGGAATCGGCCGCACCTATTCGGACCCGGCCGCCGGAATTCACATCACCCCGTTGTCCAAAGGCGGCAGCGGGGCCGATGCCTGGCTGGATGTGCGGGTGAACCAAGGCCCGTTTGCCGGCAACCAACCGCCCCAGGCCTCGTTGAACGCCCCGGCGACGGTTCAAGCCCGAATCCCCGCCACATTTTCCGTCTCGGCCACCGACCCCGATGGCGACGAACTCGCCTACGGCTGGGACATGGGACACCCGCCCGCCTATGTGAACGCCCCGCAGATCACGCAAACATGGATCACCGGCGGCAATCGCACGATCGAAGTCGACGTGAGCGACATGAAGGGCGGGGTGACTGTGCAATCCCGCACCGTGCAAGTGCTCGATCCGCTCGACCAATGGACCCCAACCACGGTGGCGAGCGGACGCACCATGGTCGAGGCAGCCTACCTCGGCGGGCGATTTCTCTTGGGTGGCAACAGCTACATTTACACCTCCTTCGACGGCATCTCGTGGCGGCAAACCCGCATTTCCACCAACTACCGTCCCGAGGCGTTCGCCTGGCTTGCGGGCACCTTCGTCGCCGTGGGCTTCGATTGGAACGGCTCGGCATGGGAGGGAGTCGTCCACACCTCGAGCGATGGCGTTCTCTGGCAAAAATCCACGGCGCTGCCCGCGGTTCCCGAATTGAGGGCGGTGGCGGCGGGCAACGGCGTGCTGGTGGCGGTCGGCGATGACGGCGCGATCGTGCGTTCCACCGACAAAGGCCTCTCGTGGACGCGGCACGACATCCCCGCCTTCACCACGGCGCTCACTTCGGTGGCGTTCGGCGACGGGGTTTTTCTGTGCGCGGGCGGACTCGCCGTCCACAGCTCGGGAGACGGCATCTCCTGGACCGACCGCTCCGCCGGCATCGGGATTTCCTCGTGGAAATCTCCCATCCGCACCCTGCGCCACCACGCCGGGCTGTTCCTCGCCGGCGGGTGGTATTCGCTTTTGTATTCGCCCGATGCCGGCGTCACCTGGCACGAGGCCTCCGTCGCCGGGGGAGCCGACTATGATGTCAAAAGCCTCGCCTCCGATGGTCTCGTCGTGATCGCCGCCGCCAACCGCCGCACGGCGCCCATCGGCGATGTGTTGTTGGTTTCGATCGATGGAAAAAATTGGGAGGAGAGCATGGTGGCGGGATTCCCATCCACCGGTTCGTTGGCCATGGGCGGCGGCCGCTTTTTCACCACCCACGGCAGCGGCGGCGAATTTCTCGCCAGCGCCCCGCTCGACCCTGCCAACCAAGCCCCGGCGGTCTCGATCTCCGCGGCCGCAACCGGCGAGGCCCGCAACCCCCTGACCCTTTCCGCCAGTGCCAACGATCCCGATGGAGACGAACTTTTGATCGTTTGGAATCTCAATGACGGCAGCCCGCTCCGCCAAGGCTCCTCGCTCTCCCACTCGTTCACCACCGGGGGCGAATACACTGTGACTGTCACCGCCACCGACACGCGAGGGGGCGTTTCCACCGCCAATCACACCATTCACGTCTCCGATCCGCTGGCGACTTGGAGCACCCGCGCCTCGGGAACCACAGCGGAATTCCACGACATCGTTTTTGCCGATGGAAAACTCGTCGCCGTCGGTGCAAGCAGCGGGACATATCGCATCTCGACAGACGGCATCACATGGAGCGGAGGCACCATTGCATTGAATGTCATTTTGCGGGGCATCGTGCACAACGGGTCCCTGTTTGTGGCGGTCGGGGAAAACTACGACTTCGGCGCCAGCAAGTGGACCGGCACGATCTACACCTCGCCCGAAGGGACCACTTGGACGCGCCGCCTGTTCACCGGCGCGGAACTCCACGATGTGGCCTACGGCAATGGAAACCTCGTCGCCGTCGGCGATGCCGGAACGGCCTGGGCCTCGTCCGACGGCATCGCATGGTCCCCGATCGCCACCGGCACAAGCGACGATCTGCGTTCCATCGCCTTTGGCGGAGGGGGATTTGTGGCCGTTGGTCCGGGAACGCGCGGCTCCACGGTTCTGACCTCGGCAAACGGGTTGGATTGGACCGACCGCTCCGCCGGCACGAGTTTGGATTGGCAGGAAATGGAAACCGTGGCCCGCTCCGGCGATCAATTTTTCGCCGGCGGCTGGTATGTCGGCATCCGCCGCTCCATGGATGGAGGCCAATCCTTCCAAGCCGCCGTGGACGAGGATCTCGACATGCAGGCCTTCGCCCATGGAAACGGAATCCATTTCGCCGCCGGGGTGGATTTGGCCGATGCGTTTGCGGACAAAACCCTGATCTCGCTCGACGGCGCGCAGTGGTTCGACCTGGCCACACCCGGCGTGCCCGATCGAAACGCCGCGGTCTTTTTTGAAAACACCTTCCTCACCGTCGGCAAGAACGGTTCCATCCGCCAATCGGGCGAATTCCAGCCCGTGGTGTCGAATGGTTTCGAGGCCTGGGTTGCCGCCCGGGAAGGTCTTTCGGGCCCCTCCGCCGCATGGGATGCCGATCCCGACGGGGATGGAGCCGTGAATCTTTTGGAATACGCGTTCGGCACCGACCCCGTGGCGTCCGGCCAAAGACCCTCGCCGCCGGAAATTCCCATCGGCCCCGGCAGCAGCATCCGCTTCAGCATCGTGGTGCGTGGCGGCGACAGCGCCTTGTCGGTCGTCCCCCGCGCCACCAACAACCTCGCTGCGACCTGGTCTGGAGACGGAATCGTTGAAATCCCGGGAGTCGACCAACTTGGCGTGCCCGAGGGCTTCGTGCGCCGCGCCTGGGAAATCCCCGCGCCCGATCCCGCCAAGCAATTCCTCCGCTTCGAAATTTCCCTCGAGTGATGGCAAGGCCCTTGCACCTCCAAGGCGAAGCGCCACGAATCTCCAAGACACAATTAAAATCACCGATCGGCGAAAATAATTGTCAAAAAATCCGACAGCCGAGCCGAGAGTTTTGATCAGGAAGAATCGAAAGGAATTAGTATTTATCTCGTTTCTTTTGTTGCGGGCTCGGTTTTGAAACCGCGGAAAGCAGGTGGTCGGCGTTGTAGGGGGTGAAAATTTTTTACAATTATTTTCACCGATCGGTGAAAATAATTGTTGG
>CAZVPK010000103.1:720-4107 GCA_964628505.1 uncultured Chthoniobacter sp. | reverse complement strand
TCGTCCCGGCAAGGACGGGACACGCGGGGATTCTTGAAGCGCTTTCCGATTCAGCCGGCCTCTCTTCCACACTGGAAAACAAGGTTGGCAGCCCGTTTTGTTGCCCTACGGGATCGCTGTGTTTGAAATACGACCCGGCGCCGCGAAAGAAGGGGGAATGGCCGTCCCGGCCGTGCGGGGCGAGGGAGGGGAAACCTCGTCGATTCCCGCCCCGGCTGGTCCCGGGGCGCGCAACCCGCTCCGATCCCGCCGGCGCGGGGGCTTGCATTTTGTGTGTATGAGCATAAACTCATATTAATATGGCGAAGCGAAAAGTGTTGATCATCGGGGGAGTGGCGGGCGGTGCGTCGTGCGCGGCGCGGCTGCGGCGGCTCGACGAGGAGTGCTCGATCACGATTTTGGAGAGGGGGCCGCATGTCTCGTTCGCGAATTGCGGCCTGCCCTATCACATCGGCGGCGTGATCGCCGGGGAGTCCGATTTGGTGCTGGCGGGACCGGAATTGTTCCGCAGGCGGTTCGACATCGACGTGCGTCTCCACCACGAGGCCGTTCGAATCGACCGCGACGCGGGGAGGGTTCTGGTCCGCCACACGCTGACGGGCGGGGAGTCGTTCTTCGATTACGATGCGCTGGTGCTTGCGCCGGGTGCGGCTCCGATCCGCCCGCCGCTGCCGGGCATCGACCTGCCGGGCATATTTTCGCTGCGAACGATTCCCGATGCCAAGCGGATCAAGGAATGGATCGAATCCCGGGGTGCGAAAACGGCGGTGGTCGTGGGGGGAGGATACATCGGCGTGGAGATGGCCGAGAACCTTGTCCATATGGGGCTGGAAACGGGGATTCTGGAAGCGGGAAGCCAAATTCTGCCGACCTTCGATCCAGAGATGTCGCGGTTGGTGCAGGATCGATTGGAGGAAAGGGGGTGCGGGCTTGCGCTCGGGGATTCGGTGGAGGCGTTTGCCGCCTGCGAAGGCGGCGGGCTCGAGGTTTTCACCCGAGGCGGGGCGCGGCATCGGGCCGACGTGGTGGTTTTGGCCCTCGGGGTCCGGCCCGAGACGGATTTGGCGCGGGAGGCGGGATTGAAAATCGGAGATTCGGGCGGGATCGAGGTCGATGGCCGCATGCGAACGAGCGATCCCGCAATCTGGGCGGTCGGGGATGCGGTGGAATCGACCCATGTGGTGGATGGCGAACCGCTGGTTCTGGCCTTGGCGGGTCCCGCAAACCGGCAGGGACGGATCGCCGCGGACAACATCGCGGGACGGGAGAGGCTTTTCCGGGGAGTGCAGGGGACTTCGATCGTGGGAGTGTTCGGGCTGGCGGCGGCTTCGACCGGTCTTACGGAAACCGCCTTGCGGAAGGCGGGAGATGCCGACCACCGCTGCGTTCACATCCATCCCATGGACCATGTGGGGTATTACCCGGGGGCGAGGCAGATGCACCTGAAGATTGTTTTTCGCCCCGGGGACGGGACCTTGCTTGGCGCGCAGGCGGTGGGCGAGGGCGATGTCGCGCGGCGGATCGATGTGATCTCGGCCTTTTTGCAGATGGGGGGAACGGTGGAGGATTTGGCCGAGGCGGAGCTTTGCTACGCGCCGCCCTACGGCGCGGCGAAGGATGCCGCGAACTTTGCCGGAATGGTGGCATGGAACGCCATGGACGGCGACATGCCGGTGATGGATTGGAGGTGCATTCCGGCGGGGACGTTTCTTTTGGATGTGCGGGACGAGGACGAATTCGAGCAGGGGCATGTGCCTGGCGCGGTGAACATTCCCTTGCCGGAGTTGCGGAGGGACTTTTCGGCGGTGCCGGGGAATCGACCGGTGGGGGTGTATTGCAAAGTCGGCCAGCGGGGATATTACGCGGCGCGGTTTTTGCGCCACCAAGGGATCGATGCGCGCAACCTGAGCGGTGGAATCCTGACGTGGAATGCCATCCAAAGCGGTTTCCATGAGGGGTCAGGCATTAATTATTGACTTTTGATTCTTCAGAAGAGTTGTCACATCGATCGCAAGTGTCTTGAAGATTCATCGATAGGAGTAATGGGATGAATTGGGTTCCGTGTCGTGGCAATGCGAGTGGGATTTTCCCAATCAGGGGGATAAAACGGGCTTCCGGACCTGACAAGCAGGTCCCTCCTGAGTTGACTCGGAAGGGGGCGTGCCGGGCAGGGAGGGCGGCAATTTGGGATTTTTCCGGAATGCCGAGGGGGAATAGAGGAGGGAGTCGAAGTCAATAATTAATGCCTGACCCCTGTAGTGGGGGTATCAGGCTTTTTCGACCTGCCAGTATTCGAGGTCCACGAGGGTGTCGCGGCCGAAGATGCTGACGGAGACGCGGAGCTTGCCGCGCTCGGGGTCGATTTCCTCGACGAGGCCGTTCTGGTTTTGGAAGGGGCCGTCGGCCACCTTGACCTTGTCGCCGACTTCGAAGTGGATTTTGGGTTTGACGGTGTCCTCGCGGTCGCGGATCTGGGCGAGGAGGCCGTCGACCTCCTTCTGGCGCATGGGGATGGGGCGGTCCTTGGTGCCGGCGAAGCCGAGGACGCCGTTGGTTTCCTTGATGAAATACCAGGTCTTGTCGATGAGTTGGTTGTTCTCATCGAGGAGGTGCATGTTGACGATGAGATAGCCGGGGAAGAACTTGCGGGTGGTCTCGGTTTTTTTGCCCCGTTTGATTTCCTGCACGCGCTCGGTGGGGATGAGGACCTCGAAGACGTGGTCTCCCATTTCCTCGGTGGCGATGCGGCGGTCGATGTTCTCTTTCACTTTGGTCTCCTGTCCGGAGAGGACGTGAACGACGAACCATTGGTCTTTCGGGGCGATGGCCATTTTAAAAAAATTCGGTGTCTGGGGAGGGAATCAGGGCTTGGTGAGGAACCCGACGACGTTGATGAGGATGAAATCGAAGAACGCGATGTAGCCGCCGAGGAGGATCATGGCGACAAGGACGACGACGGTGGAGTCGGTGAGTTCCTTGTAGCGCTTGAAGCCTTTTTCGTTGGGGTCCCAAGGCCACTGGGCCTTGCCGAGTTCGACGCGGACCTCGGAGGTGAATTTGCGGACTTTTGAAAACATCGGGAGATTTATTTCTAGGAAGGGGCCACAGGTCAGGAGGGACTCGAACCCCCAACCGGCGGTTTTGGAGACCGCTGCTCTACCAATTGAGCTACTGACCTTCGGATTGGAAAAATCCTGCCTGTGGCTGTGGCGCTTAGGCGATGATGTCGGAGACGCGTCCGGCGCCGACGGTGCGGCCGCCTTCGCGGATGGCGAAGCGGATCGTCTTTTCCATGGCGATCGGAGTGATGAGCTCGACCTCGACGGAGACGTTGTCGCCGGGCATGACCATCTCGGTGCCTTCGGGCAATTTCACGGTTCCGGTCAC
>CAZVPK010000103.1:0-710 GCA_964628505.1 uncultured Chthoniobacter sp. | reverse complement strand
GAAGTAGAATTGCGGGCGGTAGTTCGAGAAGAACGGGGTGTGGCGGCCGCCTTCGTCCTTGGAGAGGACGTAGACTTCGGCCTTGAATTTGGTGTGGGGTTTGATCGAGCCGGGTTTGGCGATGACCTGGCCGCGCTCGATGTCTTCCTTCTTGGTGCCGCGGAGAAGCACGCCGACGTTGTCACCGGCTTCGGCGCTGTCGAGGAGCTTGCGGAACATTTCGATGTCGGTGACGGTGGTCTTGGCGGTGTCGCGGAGACCGACGATTTCGACTTCCTCCATTTTCTTGAGGATGCCGCGTTCGACACGGCCGGTGGCGACGGTGCCGCGGCCTTCGATGTTGAACACGTCCTCGACGGGCATGAGGAAGGGGAGATCCTTGGGACGCTCGGGCGTGGGGATGTATTCATCCACGGCGGCCATGAGGTTGAGGATTTCCTTTTCGTAGGTGGCGTCGCCTTCGAGGGCCTTGAGGGCGGAACCCTTGACGATGGGAATGGTGTCGCCGGGGAATTCGTATTTGCTGAGAAGCTCGCGGATTTCCATCTCGACGAGTTCGAGGAGGTCCTTGTCGTCGACCATGTCGACCTTGTTCATGAACACAACGATCGAGGGCACGCCGACCTGGCGGGCGAGGAGGATGTGCTCGCGGGTTTGGGGCATCGGGCCGTCCGCGGCGCTGACCACGAGGATGGCGCCGTCCATCTGGG
>CAZVPK010000102.1:0-9253 GCA_964628505.1 uncultured Chthoniobacter sp. | reverse complement strand
AGGGTCAAAGGTTAAGCCCGCAAGGGCAACCAGGTCCCTCCTGCGGACCGGTTTGGGGCGTCCCTCCAAGATTATTTCGGGGAGGGTTCGACGGTGCCGTTTTGGCGGACGAGGAGGTTGCCCTGGCCGTGGGCGTCGCCGATTTCGATGAACCAGGGCATTTGGGGGGTCCTGTTGGCGCGACCGGGTTCTTCGGAGAACGGGGTGGGAAGATAATGAATGAGGGGGCGGTCCCGTTCCTTTTCCTTGGCGAACAAGCGCCGGATGGTGGGGCATTGCCAGGACCTCTCGGAAAGCCCGAGTTCCTTCTTGGTTTTTTCCAACCACCAACGCTGCTCCTCCATCGAGCCAAATCGATCCCCTCGGGAATCTGGGGCCATCCCTCGGTGGCATAGCCCGCGAACGCGATGCGGAGGTTTTTGAGGTTGTTCATGCACACGACCCGTTCGACGCGGGGGCGGACGGTCTCGAACAGGGGGACCGAGAGGGCGGCGAGGGCGGCAAGGATGCCGACGACCGCCAGCAATTCCAAAAGCGTGATTCCCCGCCGGTCCGGTGATGTGCGGCCGAGCACGGAGTGGCTTATTGGATCAGGACCGAGAATTCGTTGACGGAAGGCGGCCGCACCTCCGAGGTGTTGAAAGAGGCGGCGGTATTGGAGAGCCTCACGCCGGTGATGGAAATCGGGAGGCTGACGGCATCCAAAAACGGCGTGTCGCCGGTGAAAACCAGTTGTTGAAACTCGGCTTGGCCGCTGCCTTTGAATTTCTGGTTGGGAAAGGCGTTCGAGGTTTTGCAGTCGGCGAACCCGTTGAGGTAAAGGGCGTCGAAGTAGAGGATCTGGCGGGTGGGGAGGATTTGCGTCTCCTCGGTCTGAACGGGAGTCACAACACCGGTAATGGGATTTTCCACAAGAGTGGTGACTTGGGTGGTGACCGGGGTCTGGACCTCGATGGTCTGCTGGCCTTGTCCAGGCACATCCGCTTGGAAGTTGATGGTCATTGTGGAAGCTTGGGCGTTGTAGGCTCCCTGCGAGTTGCCTTGGTAGGTGTCGCCTTCGTAGTAGATCGTGGCCACGCCGGTGGAGCCAAGTCCGCCGGTTGCGGCCGAGGTTTGCGATTGGGTAGAGGTCAAACCAAAAAACTCCACCGAATTGGAGGTGGTGGAGGCCGGAGCCTGGGGACCGGACCCGGAGGTTGTGCTGAATTGCAAAGTGCCCGTGAGGTTTTCCCCGCGAACGACGGCAGAAAAAGTTCCTTCGTTGGAAAAATAACTCCCATTGCTGGACGGCCCGCCCGGAGGGCCTCCGAAGGCTTGGACGCGGGCGGGGGTGGCGAGGATCGCGGTGGAGGCGGCAACGAGGGCCAGAAGAGGGAGTCGAAGGTTGGATGGGTTCATGGATGGAATGGGCGTTGGTTTCATTTAGGATTCCGCCGAGGTTGTGTCAAAGGAATTTGCCGGAGGGTTGCCTCGGCGGGACGGGGCCGGGCGGTCGGGGATTTTTTTTCGGGCACAGGGCGGGGGGATTTTTTCTTGGAACGAGCGGTTGCCTTGGGCGGGGTTCTCGATTATCAAGATCGCCCCGCAAGTCCCGGATGGGTGGCAGAGTGGTCTAATGCGCACGCCTGGAAAGCGTGTATGCCGCAAGGCATCGGGGGTTCGAATCCCCCCCCATCCGCCAGTTTTTTTATAGTGCGAAATTACCCCGGATTCGTTGATGAAAAAAACTGAAATAGTTCTTCGAACCCCGCAGATTTTTTCGGGGCGATCGGGATGAGCCGGGCTTTCAGCCCTTGTCTTTCTACCGGACATGATTCCTTGGCCGTTGGCCAAGGCTGGGATGGAGCGGGGCTTTGCCCCTTGGGGCGAGGCGTCGGTTTTTTTAGGGAGGGCGGATTCCGCGGTCTTTTGTTTGCGAGAACCGCCGCGATCCTGACAAGCAGGACCCTCCTGGGCCGTTTGGGGAATTGGAAGCTTTAGGCGAGGTTTGCCTGGTTGTGGTTTTTTTATCGGGGGCGCATGGCGGCGCGGCCGGATTTGGCGGCTTGCGAGGGGTCGTCCACGGCGCCGGCGGCGTTGGCGAGGCCGGCTTCCTCGGGCGGGAGGAAGGCTTGGAATCGGGTTTTGTCGATGGCTTTCATGTAGGCCTCGTGGGGCGAGACGACGCCGCCGAGGAGTTGCTCCCAAATGGCGTCGTCCATGAATTGCATGCCCTGGCTTTTGCCGGCGACGATCACATCCTGCAATTTCTGCGTGGCGCCTTCGCGGATGATTGCGGCGACGGCGTTGTTGACGACGAGAATTTCATTCACCGCCACACGGCCGGTGCCGTCGCCTTTTTTCATGAGGAGCTGGGCGACGACGCCGCGGAGGGAGGCGGCGAGCATGGTGCGGACCTGGGCCTGCTGGTCGCTGGGGAAGACATCGATCATGCGGTCGACGGTTTTGCGGGCGTTGTTGGTGTGGAGGGTGCCGAAGACGAGGAGTCCGGTCTCGGCGGCGGTGAGGGCGAGGGAGATGGTCTCGAGATCGCGCATTTCGCCGACGAGGACGATGTCGGCATCCTCGCGCAGGGCGGCTTTGAGGCCGGCGGGGAACGAGGCGGCGTGCTCGGGGACTTCGCGCTGGGTGATGATGCTTTTTTTGTTGCGGTGAACAAATTCGATCGGCTCCTCGATGGTGACGATGTGGCGGGAGAAGTGGGAATTGATGTAGTCGATGAGGGCGGCGAGCGTGGTGCTTTTGCCGGAGCCGGTGGGGCCGGTGACGAGGACGATGCCGCCGCGCATGTGGCCGAAGGTTTTGATGACTTCGGGGACGCCGAGTTCCTCGAGGGTTTTGATTTTTGTGGGGATGATGCGGAAGACGGCGCCGTAGCCGTGGGTCTGCTTGAGGTAGTTGCAGCGAAAGCGGTTTGCCTCGTCCATCTCGTAGGCGAAATCGAGATCGCCGCTTTCCTCGAAGCGTTGCCAGCGTTCGGGCGAGCAGATTTCGCTGAGCATGTAGCTCATTTCCTCGCGGGTGAGGAGTTCCTCGCGGATGGGGACGATCTCGCCGTGGCGTCGGATTTTCGGGGGCTGGCCCTCGCCGAGGTGGAGGTCCGAGGCGCCGCTCTCGATGAGGACTTGGAAGAACTGGTCGATGTAGGGCATGGGGAGAAGTTTTAAGTTTTAAGAATTAAGTTTGAAGTTGGGTGGCCTCTTGGATCGGGGGCGGGTTGGGACCGCGGGGGGAGTTATTGGTAGGCGGTGAGTTTCATCATGTCGGCTTTTTGCTCGGCGCGGTAGACGGCTTCCTCGGCGGTGATGAGGCCGGCTTGGAAGAGCTCGAGGAGGGAGTCGTCCATGAGTTTCATGCCGAGTTTTTTTCCGGTTTGGATGATGCCGGGGAGCATGAAGGTTTTTCCCTCGCGGATGACGTTGCCGACGGCGGGTGTGTTCATGAGGATTTCGATGGCGAGGGCGCGGCCGTTGCCGTCGGCGCGGGGGACGAGTTGTTGGGAGATGATGCCGCGGAGGGATTCGCTCACCATGATGCGGATCTGGTCGCGCTGGTCGGTGGGGAAGACATCGAGGAGGCGGTCGAGCGTGCGGGCGGCGTTGCTGGTGTGGAGCGTGCCGAGGACGAGGTGGCCGGTCTCGGAGGCGGTGATGGCGAGGGAGATGGTCTCGAGATCGCGCATTTCGCCGACCATGATGACATCGGGGTCCTCGCGCAGGGCGCCGCGGAGGGCGTTGGCGAAGGATTTGGTGTGGGTGTGGACTTCGCGCTGGGTGACATGGCAGCCGCGCGAGGGGATGAGGTATTCGATGGGATCCTCGAGCGTGATGATGTGGTCGTGGCGGGAGCGGTTGATTTGATCGACGAGCGCGGCGAGCGTGGTGCTTTTTCCGGAGCCGACGGAGCCGGTGACGAGGACGAGGCCGTTGTGGAATTCGGTGAGGAGCTTGAGTTGCTCGGGCAGGCCGAGTTCGTCCATGGTGCGGACCTGGTCGCTGATGATGCGGAAGACGAGGTCGTGGCCCGTGCGCTGGCGGACGACGCTGGCGCGGAAGCGGCCGATGTCGGTGGCGTAGGCGAAATCGACATCGCCGCGCGAGGAGAGGAGTTCCTTTTGGGGTTCGGTGAGGAAATCCATCGCGAGGCGCTCGGTGTCGGCGGCGGTGAGCGGGGCGGCCTGGAGCCAGATGGGCTCGAGGAGGCCGAAACGGCGCCAGACCGGGGGCGAGTTCACGCTGAGGTGGATGTCGGAGGCGCCGGATTCCTTGGCGACGGCGAGGTATTGATCGACGTGGGAAAGACCGGCGGCGGAATCGGGGGCGGATGGCATGGAGAGGCGGGTGTGGGCTGGATTTTCCTTAGGGGCGCGGGCGGCGGAAGTCAAACCCGAGGGCGGCGGGGCGGATGGGGTGATTTCCTGATTGAAGGGCGGGCGGAGGTTTTCCACATTGTTTCACCATGCCAAGAAAAGCCGATCCCAACCGTCAACTCCGCGGGAAGATGAACCTCACCATCCATCCCGAAATCCGGGCCTTTGCCGACCAACTCGCGTTCAAGCGCCGCCGTTCGATTTCACAACTCTTCGAGGATTTGATCGAAGCCGAGTGGATGAGATTCCAAACCGCCGGGGCCGCCCCCGCGCCGCAAGCCACGCCGCCGACCCCTCCCCCGCCCCCGGCGGCCTATCCGCAGCCCCCCTATTACTACCCGCCGCAGTATATCCCCGCGACGCCCCCGGCGCCGCATCAACCCCAGCCTCCGCAGGGTTGATCGGGATTTGTCGGGAAGGCGGGGTCCCCGGGCCCCGCCTCCCCTTCCAAGGCCACGAAGCGGGGACATTTCCCACCCCCGCCGGGAGCGGATTCAAGATTTCCTCTTGATCCGGACCCCCATCGCCGTTTGATTTCGGGAAACATGTTCGGATTTCTTAAACGCTGGCGTCTTGTCGGCCAGGGACGCGATTGCGGAAAACGCCGGCGCACGATCGAGGAAAGCGAATTCCTCGAGGCTCTCCAGACCGGCTGGGTTGTGCGCTGGGGCATTCTAGCGGCCTTCGTCGCGGGGCTGGCCGTGCTGGTTTTCACCGGAATCCAGGAGGAGCCGGCCAAGAAATTCCTCCTGTGCCTGTTGATTTTCGTGACCGCTGTCGCGCAGCTTTGGATCAACCACCCGCAGACGATGCTCAACAACTCGCGCCTCGGCGCGGTCTTCGGCATCCTTCTGGCCCAGTTGGCGGTCATCAAGGTCATCCTCACCGAGGCCGCGACCGGGAATCTCGATCTCCAACTCGCGCCGTTGATCATCCCGTATGCGTTCGCGCCGCTGGTTCTTTCGGTGCTGCTGGGTCGCAACCACGGGCTCTACGCCGCCGTTTTCGCCAGCCTGTGGGGATCGCTGCTCGTCGGCCGCATCGACCCCGTCTTCCTCGTCATTTCCTTGATTACGGGATTCATCGCCGTGTTCGTCACCCTCCAGGTGCGCCGGCGGAGCCGCCTCGTGCGGGCCGGGGTGTATGTGGGACTGGCCACGTGGATTCTTGCCGCCACCTTCGGGCAGATCGGCCCGATCATTTGGGAACTCCCCGCCCAGACCGACTGGGGCATGGTGGGTTGGCAAAGTTTCGCCGCCTTTGCGACGGGCATCGCCACCGCCGTCGTCGTGAGCGGGCTCCTCCCGATTCTCGAGCACATTTTCAAAATCACCACCGACATCTCGTGGCTGGAGATGACCGATCTCAACCACCCCGTCCTCAAGCGTCTCGGCATGGAGGCGCCCGGCACCTACCACCACAGCCTCGCCGTCGCGAATCTCGCCGAAGCCGCCGCCGAAACCGTCGGCGCGAACCCCACCATCTGCCGCGTGGGCGCCTATTTCCATGACATCGGCAAACTCGTGAAGCCCCAATACTTCACCGAAAACATGCACCAGGGGCACAATCCCCACGACGACCTCACTCCCACCATGAGCGCGCTCATCATCATCGCCCATGTGAAGGAAGGCGTGGACCTCGCCCTCAAACACAAGCTCAACGACGAAATCGTCGAGATCATCCGCCAGCACCACGGCACCTCCACAGTGGCGTATTTCCACCAGCGCGCCCTCCAGCAGCAGGAAGACGCCCGCCTCGGCGGAAAAATCATGAACCTCCGCGAGGACGACATCCCGGTCGTGAGCGAGGACAGTTTCCGCTATCCCGGCCCCCGCCCGCAAACCCGCGAGGCCGCCATCGTCTCGCTCGCCGACTCCGTCGAAAGCGCCTCGCGCAGCCTCGACCGCCCCACGCCCCAACGCATCGACGACCTCGTCAAAAACATCATCCGCGACCGCCTCGAAAGCGGCCAACTCGACGAAGCCCCGCTCACCATCTCGGAAATCTGGCGCATCGCCGAGAGCTTCCGCTTCTCGTTGGTCAACATGCTCCACGCCCGCATCGCCTACCCGAAGCGCGACAACGTCGAATCCCCCGCCCCGGAAAAACGCGATCAAAAATCCGCCGCCTGATATTCCAACCCGCAATGGAATTGATTCCGCCCCGCTCCACCCTTCGGACAACCCTCGGTTGTCTGCCCCCGCTCCGCTCCGATTCCTAAAACCCAATCCTTGAAACTCCGACCCAATGACCTTCCAAGCCCGCATCGACCAGGACATCAAAGCCGCCATGCTCGCCCGCGAGACCGCCAAACTCGGCGTGCTCCGCATGCTCAAGACCGCCCTCATGAACGCCGCCATTGAAAAAGGCGGCGCCGGCAGCTCGCTCGACGATTCCGACGCCCTCGCCATCGTCCGCAAGGAGGTCAAAAAACGCCAGGACTCCGTCGAAGCCTTCGAAAAAGGCGGCCGCCCCGAAATGGCCGCCAGCGAGAAAGCCGAAATCGAAATCCTGAACGCCTACCTTCCGCAACAACTTTCCGCGGCCGAAGTCGAGGCTCTGGTGAAAGCCGCCATCGCCGAAGCCGGTGCCACCTCGAAAAAAGACATGGGCGCCGTGATGAAACTCGTCAACGCCAAAGCCGCCGGCCGCGCCGACGGCCGCACCCTCAGCGCCGAAGTCCAAAAACACCTTCCGGGCTAACGAAATCTAAAAGTTTTATGGATATTCGTCTCCACCGCATCATTCTTTGACAGAACGGTGGATTACGGCTTTACCCAATATTTCGAGTCCAAAGTCTTGGCAAAACGTCCTTACCTCACTAAGGAGATGTGCATTCAGGTGATCAAGACTTACGAAAGAAAGGAGATGCAAGATGACGGAGAGAGGTTAAGATTCTGGGCGAAGATCGATGATTTGGACGGTCGTTACCTTCGCGTAATCACTCTTGCCGACGAGAAAACCATCCACAACGCATTCCCTGATAGAGGTTATAAACCATGAGAATTGAATATTTTCCAGACACCGACAGCCTTTACATCGACCTTGCGGACCGCCCGGCAACCCACACTAGGGAAATCGAGGAGGGGATTTTATTGGACATGGATGAAAACGGCCGGGCTGTAGGCCTGGATATTGATCAGGCATCCAAGCATTTGAGCCTCTCAACCTTGAAGTTCGCGAGATTGCCTTTTGAGGTTGAGCAAGCCGTTTGAGGTCATTCCAACCCTCGCCGGAATCCGCATCACTCGCTTTCCCAAACTCTGCTTCCCGGCGATCGACGTGCTCTTTTCCCCTCCAAAAAATCTTGGCACGCGAAATGCAACATACACCCCGCCGCATGGGAAAATGGTAAAAAAGAAACAAAACGCCCCCTCACGCGGCCCGAGGGTGCTCAAAAAAACACACCAAAGACAAAATGGCTAAATACAAACTCGAATACATCTGGCTCGACGGTTACGAGCCCGTTGCCAACCTCCGCAGCAAAACCCAAATCAAGGAATTCGCCAGCTTTCCCAAGCTCGAGGAACTCCCCAACTGGGGCTTCGACGGCAGCTCGACCCGCCAGGCCGAGGGCAGCAGCTCGGATTGCATCCTGAAACCCGTCGCCGTCTTCCCGGACTCGACCCGCAAAAACGGCGCGCTCGTCATGTGCGAAGTCATGCTGCCCGACGGCACCCCGCATCCCTCGAACGCCCGCGCCACCATTCTTGACGATCCCGACGCGTGGTTCGGCTTCGAGCAGGAATATTTCCTTTATCAGGACGGCCGCCCGCTCGGCTTCCCGGCCGAGGGCTACCCCGCCCCGCAAGGCCTCTATTACACCGGCGTCGGCTACAGCTCCGTCGGCGACATCGCCCGCGAGATCGTGGAAAAACACCTCGACCTCTGCCTCGACGCCGGCATCAACCATGAAGGCATCAACGCCGAGGTCGCCAAGGGCCAGTGGGAATTCCAGATCTTCGGCAAAGGCTCCAAGCGCGCCGCCGACGAGGTCTGGGTCGCCCGCTACATCCTCCAGCGCCTCTGCGAGGAATATGCCGTGGATGTGAACTACCACTGCAAACCGCTCGGCAAGGACTTCGACTGGAACGGCTCCGGCATGCACTCGAATTTCTCGACCAAGCACCTGCGCGAAGTCGGCGGCAAGGACTACTTCGAGGCCCTCATGGCGGCGTTCGACAAATACAAGAACGAACACATCGCCGTCTACGGCCCGGACAACCACCTCCGCCTCACCGGTCTCCACGAGACCCAGTCCATCGACAAATTCAACTACGGCGTTGCCAACCGCGGCGCCTCGATCCGCGTGCCGCACAGCTTCGTCAACAACGGCTACAAAGGCTACCTCGAGGACCGTCGTCCGAACTCGCAGGGCGACCCCTACAAGATCGCCAGCCGCATTCTGCAGACGATCGCCACGGTTCCGACCAAGTAACAAATCGGCCCCGTTTCGATTCAAAAAAAACACCGAGCCGCCCGCGCGCAAGCCGGGCGGCTTTTTTTGTGAGGGAGGGTTCCGGTTGCTGCGCCGCGATCCGATTGTCTGCCCGGGTGCGACCGGAGCGGGGTCCTTGCAGGCTGCGCTGGCGCGCGGGTTTTGTCAGAGCCGGGTCGGTGTGTTTGCGAGCGCCACCCCGGACCCGACAAAACCCGCGCGATAGCGCATCCCATCACCGAGGGGTCATAGGTTAAGCCCGCAAGGGCAACCAGGTCCCTCCTCGCTGTCCGCCCTGAAGGGCTCTGCTTCTGCGCTGCGCTCCGGTTGCCCCCCGGGCAAAACCTTCGTCTTTCCCTTGGAACGATGGCGCTGGCGCGCGGGTTTTGTCATACCGAATTCGAATGTTGGTTGGACCCTTTGCGGTTGGGTGCTGCAATCACGAG
>CAZVPK010000101.1:0-9254 GCA_964628505.1 uncultured Chthoniobacter sp. | reverse complement strand
CCGGTCCAGCGGTTGCGGAACTCCGCCTCGCGGACGGTGAGGACGGTCTGGGCGGGAAGGAGGGCGGGGAGGAGAACCAGCAGGACGGCGGCGAGTGCGGCGGCGGGCAGGAAACGACGGATTCCCCCCGGGGCGGGGAGCGTGGCAAACCGGGGTGTGACGGTTGGGTTGGGACGCATTCGTTTCAGCGGACAAACTCCCGGAGGGGGAATCACGACCGTGCTTTTTTTGTTTCTTTAATCAGAAAATGAGGGAGTTGGTCTATTGAACTTAAGTTAAAACCGCAAATTTTTTTTAATTCGCGGCGATGAGGCCGAGGCGTTCGGCGTGGAGGACGAGTTGGGCGAAGGAATCGGCGCCCATCTTGACCATCACGCGGCCGCGGTGGACTTTGATGGTTTGTTCGACGAGGCCGAGGAGGGTGGCGATCTGTTTGTTGGGCATGCCGCGGGCGACGTGGCCGAAGACTTCCTTTTCGCGGGGGGAGAGGCGCTGGAGCCGTTGGCGCAACTCGGCGAGCTCGAGGTTTTTTTGGAGGAGTTGGGAGGATTTGTCCAAGGCGTTGCGGATGACGGCGGTCAGTTCCATGTCCTTGACCGGTTTGGTGAGGAAATCGACGGCGCCGGTTTTCATGGCGCGCACGCTCATGGGAATGTCGCCGCGGGCGGTGAGAAAAACGACGCCGAGGTGGGATTCCTCGAGGGCGAGGTGCTGATGGAGTTGGCTGCCGGTCATGTCGGGCATGGATTCGTCGAGAACCAGACAGGCGGGGCCCTCGGGGCGCGGCGCGGAGAGGAAGGTGGAGGCGCGCTCGTGGGTGTCCACATCGAAGCCCTCGGCGCGGAGGAGGCGGGAGAGGGCCTTGAGAAGGTCGGTTTCGTCGTCGATGAGAATGACTTTGCTGGAGGTGGTCATGGCGATTGGGGTTTGGCGGGAAGGTGGAAGTGGAACGTGGCGCCGCGGCTTTTGTTGTTTTCCGCCCAGAGGCGGCCGCCGTGGGTCTGGATGATGGTATGGCAAATTTTGAGGCCGAGGCCAAGCCCGTCGGGTTTGGTGGAGTGGAAGGCGTCGAAAATTTTCTCCGCGGAATCGGGGAGGCCGCGTCCGTTGTCGCGGATGGAAAATTGGATGCCGTCGTTTTCCTGGGAGCAGGTGACGGAGAGGGCCTTGCCCTTGGCGCCGTTGTCGGCCATGGCCTCGGTGGCGTTTCGGAGGAGGTTGACGAGGACCTGCTCGACGGGAATGCGGTCCGCCAGGAGGACGGGCAGGCGCTTGGGGATGCGGCGCGAGACCGAGACGCCGGCGGAGTCGAGCACGGGCTTGAGGAGCTGGAGGGCGCGGTCGACCATGTCGGCGGCGGAAACCGGGGCGAGGACGGGTTCGCCGCGCTTGAGAATCGCGCGGAGGCGGCGAATGACCTCGGCGGCGCGGATGTCGGCGGCAACGATGTCGCGGAGAATGTCGCGAAGTTCCTGGAGGTCCGGGGAGGCGGTTTCCAGCTGGCGCTGGGCGGCCTCGGCGTTGCTGAGGATGATGGCGAGGGGTTGGTTGATCTCGTGGGCGAGGGAGCCGGAGAGTTCGCTCATGGCGGCGAGTTCGGAGACGCGGGCGAGGCGTTCCTTTTCGCCGGCGAGCTCGAGTTCCAGCGCGTGGCGGGCGTCCACGTCGATGCCCATGCCGACGAGGTGGATCTCGCCGCCGAGATCGAAGCGCACGGTTTGGAAATAATGCCTGGCGGGCGGCTGGCCGTCGCGCAGGAGGTCGAGCTCGAAGGCGGCGGAGCCTTCTCGGAAGGTGCGCTCGCGCGCCTCGGCGAGGGATTTTTGGTTTTCCCTCGAGAGCAGGGGATCGAGGGAGGTCGCCGAGGCCTCCGGATTCGCGTCGGGCAGGTTCGAGCGGAGGATTTCTCCGTCGCGCGACTGGAGGAAGAGGAGGCCCGGCGCGCCTTGGAAAATGGCCTCGGTGAGGCGGCGCTCGCGCAGGAGTTCGCTTTCGCTCTGCTGGAGCTCCTCGGCCAAGCGGGCGGAGCGGAGCATGTCCTCGCTCAACTCGAACGCCATCGCGCCCACGATTCCGAGGAAAAACAGGCTCGCCATGATCGGGGTCTCGACCACGCCCCACAGGACCAGCATCGTCTGGAGCGAGAGGGCGAGGACAAAAAAGACGCTGCTCGTTCCGACCACCAGCGCCCCGCGCCGCCCGCCGGCGGTGCAGGCTTTCCAGGTGGTGTCCACCAGATAGGCGGCGAGCACGAGAAGGCTCACCTGGCCGAGAAGCATGAGGGGGTTCGGCGCGCCTTCGACGACGGTGACGGTCTCGCCGAGGAAGGGCACGCGGCTGAGGCCCTCGATGGAGGAGTAGTAGGCGTTCGGGCTGACAAAAAGATTGAGCAGGAGCGCGGCGGTGCGGAGGCCGACGACGGTGAGTTCCAGCCAGGCGCGGCCGGCTTTGAGGTGGAAATGCAGGAAGCCCACGAGGGCGATCGTCACCAGCCAGCGGAAGAAATTATACCACTGGAGGGCGGGGCCGAGTTGGGCGACCTCGGTGATGACCATCATGCGGAGTTCGCAGGCCGCCATGCCCGCGGTGGCGGCGGCCATGATGCAGAACATGAGGCTCGCCCATTCGGTGCGGCGGCGGATCCAGACAAACCCGTGGATCGCGGCGAGCGTGAGGCAGGAAGCCGCCGTGCCGGTCCAGACAATGGTCACCCAGTCCATGGGAAAGAGCGGGCGGGCGGTTTGCGGAGGATTTCGGGAGGGGCGGACACCGGTTTGTGATAGCGTTCCGTTTCCCGCGGGATCAAGCCCCAAGCGGCGCGGAGAGGGAAATCAATCCACCGCCGGGATGGCGTTGACCGAAGTGGGCACCTTGTGGCGGAGGGGTTCTTTGATCGAGCGGGACTGGATCAGGGATGGATCAGTTTGTCGAAGCGGGTGGAGCAGTTCGCGTAGGCGGGGTAGCGGGCGTTGTCCTCGCGGGGCTTGTAGCGCCAGTGTTTGTAGGGCCAGAGCCAACACTCGGGGTGGGCGTGGATGCCGGGCTCGAGGGCGTTCCAGCATTGCTGGACGAGCGGCGCGGGGTCGGCCTCGGGCGGGCATTCGATGGGGGTGTGGTGGATCACGCGGTAGCGGCCGTCGGGGAGGGGACGGCATTCGACGGGGACGATCGCGGCGCCGGTGCGTTGGGCGAGCGCGACATGGGCGGGGGTGACGCTGGCAGTCAGGCCGCCGAATGTCGTGATCGGCACGGAGCCTTCGCGGGGGTCGATGTTGAGGTCGATGAGCATGCCGAATTTTCCGCCGGATTTGAGGTGCTTGAGCATTTTGATCATCGCGCGTTCCTGCGGAATGACGGTGTTGCCGGTGCTGGCGCGGAGGCGGTTGAAGATCGGGCCGAGGAAGGGGTTTTTGAATTTTTGCGCGATCACCGGGCCCCTAGTGATCGAATAGGCGCCGACGAGTCCGAGCCACTCGAAGTTGGAAAAATGCATGCAGCAGTAAATGGCGGATTTTTCGGGATTGGCGCGGCAGGTGTCGCGTTCCCAGCCTTCGAAGACGATGTGGTCGCGGACGAATGGCTCGGTGAGGTTCGGAGCCCAGAGGAGTTCCAGCATCGTGCGGGCGAAGGTGCGGTAGGAGCCGCGGGCGATGCGGCGTTTTTCGGCGGGGGAGAATTTTTTTGGGAAGGCGGATTCGAGATTTTGGAGCGCGGTGCGGCGTCCGCGCGGGTCGAGGAAATAGACGACGGAGCCGATGAAATCGGCTAGGGGGCGGAGGGTGCGGAAGTCGAGTTGGGCGACGAGCCACGCAGCCGCGGAGAGGCCGGCGTATTCAAGCCAGTCGCGGAGCGGGTGGTTCATGCAAGGCGGAGTGTCATCGTTTCCAAAGAGGCGCGCAGGAGGGTCCTGCTTGTCAGGACCGGAGTGGTTTTCGCAAACACGCCTGTGCGGCTCTGACAAGCAGAGCCCTCCTCGCAAAACGGGAAGCGGAGTTGAAAGTTTTTACTTGGCCACTGAAAACTCACGGCTGGGCTTCGATGCGGGGGAAGAGCGGGACCGGGTCGCCGAGTGGGTGGGCGTGGGGGAGTTGGCCCCAGGCGGTGTTGGCGAGGGTGGGTTCGCCGGGCCAGTTGAGCTGGCTGCGCATGGCGGCGGATTCGTCGGGGAGGATGGGGGAGAGGAGGATCGAGACGATGCGGAGGGATTCGGCGAGGGTGTAGAGGACTTCGTCGAGTTTGTCGGCTTGCGCGGGGTCTTTGGCGAGTTTCCAAGGGGCGGTTTCTTCGACATACGCGTTGCAGCGGATGACGATCTCCATGAGCGCTTCGATGGCGGTCTGGACCTGATAGGAAGCCATGGCCGCGTCCCAGGCTTGGGTTTTTTCCTGAACGAACTCGGCGAGCGGGGACTCGGATTTTTTCAACACGCCGGAGCGGTAGCGTTTCGCCATGTTGAGGGTTCGGTTGAGGAGGTTGCCGAGACCGTTGGCGAGTTCGGAGTTGTAGCGCTGCTCGAGGCGTTCGTTGGAAAAATCGGCGTCGCGGCCGGTGGCGATGTCGCTGAGGAGGTAGTATCGCGTGGCGGCGCGGCCGTAGCGGTCCACGAGTTCGGAGGGATCGACGATGTTGCCGAGGCTCTTGCTCATTTTGGCGCCGGCGATGTTCCACCAGCCGTGGACGAGGAGGGTGGGCATTTCGTCGTCGGTGAAGCCGAGGGCGTGGAGCATGATGAGCCAGTAGATGCCGTGTGGCGGGGCGAGGATGTCCTTGCCGATGACATGCACGGCGGGCCAGCGGGATTTGAAAAGGGTGAGGTCCGCGCCGGGCGTGGCGTCGTAGCCCGCGAAGCTGATGTAGTTCGAGAGGGCGTCGAACCAGACATAGGTGACGAAGTCGCGGTCGAAGGGGAGTTCGATGCCCCAGGTGAGGCGGGACTTCGGGCGCGAGATGCAGAGGTCGCCGGTGAGTTTTTCCACCGCGTTGCGGAGTTCGGCGACGCGGAAATCGGGGACGACGAGGGGCGCGCCGGCGGCGGAGCGTTTGTCGATGAGGTCGAGCAGCCATTGGCGGTGCTCGGCGAGTTTGAAGTAGTAATTCTCTTCCTCGATCAAAACGACCTCGCCCCACTCGGGGCCGAATTCGCCGTCGGGGCCGCGTTCTTTTTCGGTGAGGAATTGTTCCTGGCGCACGCTGTAGTGGCCGCTTTGGGTGGCTTTGTAGAATTGGCCTTCGTCCCAGAGGCGCTGGAGCATGCCTTGGACGCAGCGTTTGTGGGTGTCCTCGACGGTGGCGGCCCAGGCGTCGTAGCGGATGTCGAGTTTTTCCCAGAGGGCGAGGAAGAGCTTGGTGATGTCGGCAACGAAGGCGGCGGGTTCGACACCCTGCTTGGCGGCGGATTGCTGGACCTTCTGGCCGTGCTGGTCCACGCCGGTCATGAAAAACACGGGCTCGCCGCGGAGTCGGCGGTGGCGGGCGATGGAGTCGGTGAGGACTTTTTCGTAGGCGTGGCCGATGTGGGGCGCGCCGTTCGTGTAGTCGATGGCGGTGGTGATGAAGAAGGTTTTGCTCATGGTTGCTCGGGATCGACTTTGATTTTTCCTCCCCACGAGAGGATGCGGGCCTTGGCGCCGGCGGCCTCGGCCTCCTTGATCTGGTGGTTGCGCACATAGAACAGCGAGAGGCTGGTCCAGGCGATCTGGCTTTGCGGGTCGAGTTGCGTGGCGCGGAGTCCGGCTTCGATGGCCTCGGGGAAACGGCCGTTTTTCATGAGGGCCATGCCGAGCGCGTGCCAGCCGTCGAAGAAGTCGGGATCGAGTTCGACGCAGCGGCGGTATTTTTCAATGGCCGCCTCGAGGTCGCCGACCGCGATGTCGCCGGTGGCGTCGTCGAAGAGGGTCTCCTTTTCGGACTCCATCAACCTTGGTTCGAGCCGGGCATCGTGATGCGCGCGGCTTCGCGGCCCACGCGGAGCCACTCGGCGAAAAGGAGGTCGCGTTTGTTGCGGAGGATGTTCTCGGAGATCTGGTCCTCGCGCTCGGTGAAGAGTTTTTCGTCCACGGGGCCGCGGGATTGGAGTTGGATGGCGAAGGCGCCCCAGGGGGCCTGCTCGAGCTTGGAGAGTTCGCCGTCCTTCAGGAGAAGAGTGGCGGCGGCGAGGCTCTGGTCCTCGGGCGAGGTGGATTCGCCGCCGGGGACGAGATTTTCGAGTTTGCCGGTTTCGAGGTTTTGAGCGGCGGCGGCTTCCTCGAGGGATTTGCCGGAGGCGATGGCGGCGGAGAGGGTGTTGTAGGCGGCGGTGGCGGCGGCGGCGAAAATTTGAGCGGCTTTTTGGGCGCGGAGATTTTCCTCGATGCGGGGCTTGGCCTCCTCGAGCGAGAGCGGGCGGGCGGGGGTCGTTTCGACGAGTTCGACGATGTAGAAGGCGTCGCCGGATTGGAGGACGTCGGAGGTTTGGCCCGGCGAGGCGAGCAGGAACGCGGCGGGGGCGACGGTGCGCATGGCCTCGGTGTCGAGGACCTGCTTGGCGTCGGGCTTGACCGGATCGCCCGAGCGGTGGAAGGCGGCGAGTTTTTTGATCTTCGCGCCGGCGGCCTTGGCGGTCTTGGCGAGGTTGGCTTCGCCGGAGGCGAGTTTTTCAGTGATCGTGCTGGCGGCGTCGGCGAGTTTCTGGAGGGCGTCGATCCTTTCCTTGCCTTCGAGCGCGGGTTCCGCGGGAAGTTCGAGGATCGCGACCCGGACGGTGCGGTTCTCCTCGGCGACCAGGGCGGCCTGGTTTTGCTGGTGAAATTGGGCGATCTCCTCGGCGGTCGGTGCCGCCTGGGGATCGTCGGGGTTGCTTTTGAATTTCGCGTAGGCGGCCGTGACCGGTTGGAAAATCCGCGCGGTGGTTTCCAGTTCCGCCTTGGCCATGGCGACGGGGGACTCGACGATTTCGGCGACGGCCTCCATGCGGAGCGAGTCGCGGATGACCTCCTCGAGTTGGCGCTCCGTGAAGCCGCGGGGGGTGAGTTGCTCGTTGACGAACGACGCGTATTTGACCGGGTCGAACTGCCCGCCGGTTTCGAAGATGGGCAGGGTTTTGATGCGGTCGGCGACCTGGTCGTCGGTGGGTTGGACCCCGAGTTCGCGGGCCTCGTGTTGGAGGACAAGCAGGTTCCAGACGAACTCGGAGACGGCCACGGCCTGGTCCTGGGCGGTGCCGCCGAGTTTTTCCAGGAGATCGAGTTGACCGAGCGCCATGGTGAGCTGGTAGTTTTTGACCTGCCGGTCGATCGCCTCGGGGGTCAGGGCCTTGCCGTAGATGGTCGGGTTGCGGATCGAAGCCAACTCGTCGAGTTGCGTGGTGTTGTAGAGGAAAACAAAGGCGATGATCGTGACCACGGCGACAATGAGCATGAGGCCGCGTTGATTTTTCCGGAAAATTTGGATCATAAAAAACGATGAAAAGGTTGAATCGGGAAACGAAACCCATTAGGGGCTTTGATTCATGAAAGCAAGCATCCCCCGTGTCCTTCTGGCTGTCGCGACGGGCGTGGCGCTTCTCGCCGATCTTTCCGCGCAGGATTCCATCACCACCCGCGAGGGACAGATTCGCGAGGGGGCGATCACCGGAGTGCGCGCCGGCGCGATACGCATCAAAATCGGCCCCGCCGAAACCTCCATCCCGCTGGCCAGCATCCGTTCGGTCTCCATGGCCGAACCCGCCGAATACACCGCCGCCCTCGAGGCATGGCAAAACGGCGATGCCGCCGGCGCCCTGTCGAAACTCGAAAACCTCGTCGCCGCCTTCGAGGGCCTGCCCACGCCCTGGGCCGAGCGCGCCTGCTCGCTTCTCCCCGAGGTCTATCTCTCCGAGGGCCGCGCCGACGATGCCGAGAAGGCCTTCGCCAACTTCCAGAAACTCTACCCCGACTCGGGCTCGTCCTCCGACCTCCTCCTCGCCCGGATGGCGATTTCCAAAAACGACTACGACTCCGCCCGCGCGAAACTCGAACCCCTCGTCGCCGCCGCCCGCCAGACCCTGCTGCCCTCCGGTCCCGAGGCCGCCTCGATGAGCCAGGCCCTTTTTCTCATGGGCAAGGTCCACGAGAACTCCGGCAACAAATCCGAGGCCCTCGAAAGCTACCTCCTCGTCACGACGCTTTTCAAAAACGACCCCGCTTCCGCCGCCCAAGCCGCCAAGCGGGCCCAAGCGCTGTCCGATGAAAAAATCCTTGTTCCCTGACGCCGCCTCCGTTTCTTCACTCCACACCACCCTATGACCAAAACCCCGCACTCCCTGAAAACCCTCCTCCCGCTCCTGATGATGCTCGCCGCCGGTCCGCTCGCCCGCGCCGCCGAGGGCGGCGGCGAAGAACCGATGAGCATCATCCAGATGATCCTCCACGGCGGTCCGCTCATCATCATGATCTGGATTTGCATCCTCGCCACGTCCGTGATCCTGATCATGTATACGATCCAGCTCTTTTTGGTCCTCCGCATCGAGAACCTCGCCCCCAAGGCCCTGGTCGACTCCCTCTCCGCGGCCATCGGAGCCGGCAACTACCAGGAGGCCTGGGAGATTTGCAAAGCCAACGGCAAGGTTTACATCGCCAACGTCCTGCGCGGCACGCTCGAGCGCCTCGGCCGCGGCAAGGACGCCGTCGAGACCGCCCTCATCGAATACGGCCAGCGGGAGGGCCAGATTCTCAAAACAAAAATCAGCTACCTTTCCGTCATCGGCGTCGTCGCCCCCATGATCGGCCTCCTCGGCACCGTCATTGGAATGATGGGCGCGTTCGCCGTTCTCGGATCCTCCGGCGTGGCCGATCCCCGCGGCCTCGCGTTGCGAATCGGCGAGGTGTTGATGGCCACGGCCAGCGGCCTCTTCCTGGCGATTCCCGCGTTCATTTTCTACTACTTCTTCCGCAACCGAGCCACGATCGTTCTCGTCGCCTCGGACGACAAACTCAACCGCCTCATCGAGGACATCCCCTTCGAGGAACTCCACGGCATCCACATCGGCGACAACTACGAACCCGCTCCGGCCCGCACCTCCTCCGCCGCCGGCCTGTCCCAAAAAGTCTCGCTCACCGACACCAACTGCCCCGTCTGCAACGGCGCCATCGCCGCCGGCCAGACTCCCTGCCCGCACTGCGGCGCGGTTCTCGAATGGGGTTGACCGACCATGTCCGACATCCCTCACGGCAAGAAAAACAAAAAGGTCCGCAAGCCGGACGTCGAGCCCGATCCGGAGTTCCAGATCGCGCCGATGA
>CAZVPK010000100.1:2804-9299 GCA_964628505.1 uncultured Chthoniobacter sp. | reverse complement strand
ACATCGGGCCGTGGCTCAGCTTGGTAGAGCGCCTCGTTCGGGACGAGGAGGTCGCGAGTTCGAATCTCGCCGGCCCGAGATTTTATTCGCATGGACACCACACTTGTCGTTCTGGCCGCCGGCATGGGCAGCCGCTACGGGGGCTTGAAACAAATGGATGGCGTGGGCCCCTCCGGGGAAACTCTGCTGGACTACTCGGTTTTCGACGCGGTCCGTTCGGGATTCTCAAGGGTGGTGTTCGTGATCCGGCGCGATTTCGAGGAGGAGTTTCGCGACCGCGCGGGCCGAAAATTCGAGGACCGCATCGACGTGGGCTACGCGTTCCAGTCGCTCAACGATCTCCCGGCGGGATTCAGCGTTCCCGAGGGCCGGGCAAAACCCTGGGGAACGGGACACGCCATCTGGTGCGCGCGGGAGGCGGTGGACACTCCGTTCCTTGCGATCAACGCGGACGACTTCTACGGCCGCCCGGCCATCGAGGCGGCGGGAAAATTTCTTTCGGCGCAGGTGGAAAACAGTTCGCAATTTTGCATGGCGGGCTTCCGGTTGGAATCGACATTGTCACCGAACGGTTCGGTCTCGCGCGGGGTTTGCCGGACGGACGGCGGCGGCATGCTTGTCTCGGTGCGCGAGCACACGAAAATCGAGCGGGTGGACGGCCGGATCGTCGACGCGGCGGACGGGACGGTTTTCGAGGGTGGCGAAAGGGTTTCGATGAATTGCTGGGGATTCACCCCGGCGGTGTTTCCGCTTTTGGAGGACGGATTGACGCGGTTTCTCGAGGCGAACGGGGGAACCGAAAAAGCGGAATTCTACATCCCGAGCGCGGTGGAGGACATGGTGCGCGCGGGCTCGGCGGGCGTGCGGGTTTTGCCGGTGGAGAGCCCGTGGTTCGGCGTGACCTACCGCGAGGACCGCGACGGCGTGGCGCGGGCGCTGGCGCGCTTGGTGAAGGACGGGGACTATCCCACGCCGCTCGGTTGACGGTTATTTTCCGAGGGCCTTGGCAACCTCGCGGCAGACGGTCTTGAGGGTTTTGATCCGCGCATACCATTTGTAGTTCGCGGGAATGACGGTCCACGGCGCGAGGGGCGTGCTGGTTTTTTCGAACATGTCCTCGGCGGCCTCGATGTGCTCGTCCCATTTTTTTCGGTTGCGCCAGTCCTCTTCGCCGATCTTCCAGTGCTTGTAGGGGTCCGCGGCGCGGCGGTTGAAGCGCTCGAGTTGCTCGTCCTTCGTGATGTGGAGCCAGACCTTGATGAGAACGGTGCCGTCGTCCACGAGCATTTTTTCAAACTGGTTGATCTCGTCGTAGGCGCGTCGCCACTCGGCGTCGGAGCAGAAACCCTCCACGCGCTCGACGAGCACGCGTCCATACCACGAGCGGTCAAGGACGGCGATGTGTCCGCGGGGGGGGAGCTTGGTCCAGAAGCGCCACATGTAGTGGCGGGAGAGCTCCTCCTCGGTGGGCTTGTTGATCGAGTGGACGCGGAGGAGCCGGGGATCGAGGCGTTCGAAGACGCGCTTGATCGTGCCGCCCTTGCCGGCGGCGTCGGGGCCCTCCATCAGGAAAACGACGGGGATTTTCTTCTCGAGGAGCTCGAGCTGCATTTTGAGGAAGTCGAGCTGCAGGGTGCGCAGCTTGGTTTTGTATTCCTCGGAGGTGATGGATTTGCCCTGGTCCAGGGCGTCGAGCCGGATGCGTTCTTTTGGCATAGGAGAATGGTGTGTCCGGACCGGCACCCTAGCGGGATCGGGAAATTGGGGAAGTTTCGATTCTCAGGGCGTGCGCAATTCCTCCGGCAGCTCGTCGGGCACCTCGCCGAAATCGGGCAGGGGCACTTCGACGATCTCCTCGACAATCACAGGATCGAACGGAACGCCCGGCGCCTCCGGCGGCGCGGGGCGGAGCTGGTCCCAGGGGATGTAGCCGCCGCGGCCGTCGAGCAGCCTCACCACGGCGTAGCCCGAGTCTTTTTTGAGCACCTTGACGAAGGTGTCCTTCTCGATTTTCTCGGGCGGCAGGGCCTGCGCGGGGCCGCGCGAGAAAAATTCCGCGCGGGTGGCGGTCATGTATTCCGGCGGGGCGTCCTGGTTGAAAAGCTCGACGGTTCCGCACCCGGCGAGCGACGCGGCGGCGAGGACGGCGGCGAGGATTTTTCGCATGGGGGGTCAGGATTCCAGTTCCACGCGCGGGGCGTCGCTCCAGAGCCCCTCGAGATCGTAGAAGGAGCGCTTGGACTCGAGGAACAGGTGGCAGATCACATCGACGTAATCGATGACGATCCACTGGCTGGCCGGGAAGCCGTCCGCGGCGAGGGGCTGGAGGCCGGCCTCCTCGCGCACTTTCTCGCGGATGGCCGAGGAGATCGCCTTGAGCTGGGGTTCCGACGAGGCGGAGCAGACGAGAAAAAAATCGGTGAAGTCCGAGACGCCCCGCATGTCGAGAAGCACGATGTCCCCCGCCTTTTTGTCGGCGGCCGCGGCCGCGCAGATCCGGGCGGTTTTTTCAGGGTCGCTCATTCCGGTAGAGTCCGTGCCTCTCGATGATTTCGCATGTCTTCTCCGGCAGCAGATACCGCACGGAGAGGCCCGCCGCAATGCGATTCCTGATGTCCGTCGAGGAAATGTCGATCCGGCGGGAAACCACGGGGAACGGGCAACCCGCGGCGGAATCGCCCCGGGAAAGCACCACGAATTCCACCAACCCGCGCAGCGCGTCGATGTCCTTCCACGTGTGGAGCGCGGCGACGTTGTCCTCGCCGATGAAGTAGCAAAAACCCGCTCCGGGATGGCGTTGGACCATCCCGCGAACGGTGTCCACGGCGAAGGAAACCCCCTCGCGGTCGATCTCGCAGGTGTCCATTTCAAATCCCGGCTCGCCCTCGATCGCCGCCGCCAGCATGTCCCGGCGGAGACTGGCCGGCGCGGGCGGCAGGCCGAGCTTGTGGGGGGAAATATTCGCGGGAATGAAAACGATCCGCTCCAGGCCGAGTTGCTCCATGGCGTCGCGGGCGAGGATGAGGTGGCCGTGGTGGACGGGATCGAAGCTCCCGCCGAACAGGCCGGTTTTCTTTCGCGGATTCATTTCGACAGCGCCCATGAAATCTGGTTTTCCCCGTTCCATGCCATCCCAAAATCCCGGCCAACTTCTCCTCGTCGGCGTTCCCGGCCCCGAACTCGACCCCGCCACCGCCCGCCTCTTCCGCGACATCCAGCCCGGCGGCTTCATTCTTTTCGGACGAAATATCCAGACTCCCCAACAGCTCCGCAAACTCATCGACGACCTGCGCGATGCGAGCGATGTCGAGCCCATCATCACCATCGACCAGGAGGGCGGCCGCGTTTCCCGCCTCAAGCTCATTGGCAGCGAACCGCCGAACGCCCAGCAACTCCGCGACAAGGGCGACCTCGACCTGATCCGGCGCCACGGCGACATCACCGGGCGCGTGCTTCGCATTTTCGGTTTCAACCTCGACCTCTGCCCCGTGCTCGACATTTCGTTCGACGACGAGGCCGACAATTCCCTGCGCGGCCGCTGCCATGGGCGCACCGTCGCCGAGGTCAACGAAAAGGCCGGCGCGTTCAACGACGGACTCCGCGCCACCGGCGTCCTGAGTTGCGGCAAACACTTCCCCGGCTACGCCAGCGCGGGCCTCGACCCGCACCACGAACTCCCCCGCATCGAACGCTCGCGCGAACTCATGGAGGCCCATGAATTGGCCGTCTTCCGGCATTTCGCGCCCTCCGTGGACAGCATGATGATCGGCCACATCGCCGTCTCCGGCCTGGATCCCGTCAACCGCCCCGCCTCGCTTTCGCCCGCCGTCATCCGCGATCTCCTGCGCCGCGACATGGGCTTCGAAGGATTGGTGATGACCGACGACCTCGACATGGGCGCGATCCTCAACCACTACGGCTTCGACGAAACCATGCGGCTCGGCATCGAGGCCGGGAACGACCTGCTCATGATCTGCCACCGCGTCGAAATGGCCGCCGCCGCGAAAAAAGCCATCGAACCGCTCGGCAAAAAACTCGACGCCGCCCTCGAGTCCGTCGCGCGCTGCAAGTCGAGGCTCGCGCCGCCCGCGCCGTTTTCCGTCGAAGCCTTCCAGGCGATCGACGCCGAGATTTACGCCCTCCGCGTCGCCGTGCTCGGCGAGGAGCGGGCGAAACACCGCAGCCCCGAGGACGGCAAACGCTCCCCGGTCGAAATCTACTGAACCCGGCGGCCGCGGCCGCTTTTTCCCTTGTCACTCCCGCCCGCGGCCCGAAATGTTGGCGGTTCTCAATTATGCCAAACACCATTCTCGTCGGCGCCCAGTGGGGCGATGAAGGAAAAGGAAAAATCATCGACTTCCTCACGGACGAGGCCGACATCGTGGTTCGCAGCCAGGGCGGCAACAACGCCGGCCACACGATCGTGATCGGCGGCGAGAAATACGTCCTCCACCTCATCCCCTCCGGCATCCTCCGCAAATCGAAAACCTGCGTGATCGGCAACGGCGTCGTCCTCGACCCCGTCTCGCTCGTCGCGGAAATCGAGGGCCTGCGCGCCCGCGGCGTCACCGTCGGGAAAAACCTGCTCATCAGCGACTCCGCCCACCTCGTCCTACCCTACCACCGCGTGCTCGACGGCCTGCGCGAGAGCCGCAAGGGCGGCACGAAAATCGGCACCACCAAGCGCGGCATCGGCCCCGCCTACGCCGACAAGGCCTTCCGCACCGGACTCCGCACCGGCGACCTCCTCAAGCCCGAACGCTTCGTCGAAAAACTCGCCGCCCGCCTCAAGGAAAACAACGCCCTCATCAAGGAACTCGGCGAAAAGCCCCTCAACGCCAAAAAAACCATCGCCGACATCCTCCAGGCCGCCGAAGTCCTCCGCCCCTTCCTCACAAACACCGCCGTCTTCCTCCACCGCGCCCTCGAATCCAAAAAAACCAACATGCTCTTCGAGGGCGCGCAGGGCACGTTCCTCGACATCGACCACGGCACCTACCCGTTCGTCACCAGTTCGAACACCACCTCCGGCGGAGCCTGCACCGGCAGCGGCGTTCCGCCGAACCGCATCGACCATGTGATGGGAGTGCTCAAAGCCTACACCACCCGCGTGGGCGAGGGCCCCTTCCCCACCGAGGACGGCAAACTCTCCAACCTCTTCCACTCGATGGGCCGCGAATTCGGCGCCACCACCGGCCGCGCCCGCCGCTGCGGCTGGTTCGATGCCGTCTCCACCCGCTACTCCGCGATGCTCAACGGCATCGACCGGCTCGCCATCACAAACCTCGACGGTCTCGACTCCGTCGAATCCATCCGCCTCTGCGTCGCCTACCGCCTCGATGGAAAAACGATCGACTTCCCGCCCGCGGATTCCGCCGACCTCGCCCGCTGCCAGCCCGTTTACATCGAGATGCCCGGCTGGAAAAAATCCACCGAGGGCGCCCGCGCCTTCTCCGACCTCCCTCCCAAGGCCCGCGCCTATGTCAAAAAAATCTCCGACCTCGTCGGAGCCAAACTTTCCATCGTGAGCATCGGCCCCGCCCGCTCGCAAACCATCCGCCTTTGAATCCCGTGAGCGCCGTCCCCCGACACGTCGCCATCATCATGGACGGCAACGGCCGCTGGGCCCAGCATCGCGGCCTCCCGCGCATCGCCGGGCACGAGGCCGGCTCGAAATCCATCGAGCGCTGCGTGCAGGCCTGCATCGACTCCGGCGTCGAATATCTCACCCTCTACGCCTTCTCCTCCGAGAACTGGAAACGCCCCGCCGCCGAGGTGAACGCCCTCATGCTCCTGCTCGAGAAATTCCTCAACCAGAAGCGCGACGAAATGGTCCGCGAGGGAATCCGCCTCCACCACATCGGCCGCATCCACGAACTCCCCTCCGCCTGCCAGCGCAAGCTCCGCGAGGTCATGGACGCCACCGCCGCGAACACCCGCCTCCACCTCGTCCTCGCCCTCAGCTACAGCGGCCGCACCGAAATCGTCGACGCCGTGAAATCCCTCGTCCGCGACGCCGCCGCGGGCCGGCTCGCCGAGAACGACATCACCTCCGAACTCCTCGACTCCCGACTGAACACCGCCGGCATGCCCGATCCCGACCTGCTGATCCGCACCTCCGGCGAGATGCGCATTTCCAATTTCCTGCTTTGGCAATTGAGCTACACCGAAATCCACGTGACCAAAAAATTCTGGCCCGATTTCCAGAAGGACGACTTCCTCGCCGCGCTCGAGGACTACGCCAACCGCTCCCGCCGCTACGGCGGCGTGTGAACCCCCAAACCGCCCGGGGGCTCCTCCGGTCGACCGAAGGCGCGAAGGTTCATCCCCCAACGGCGACCGCGTCCCTCCTCGCTTGGCGTGTCTTCCGGCCGATCGCGCGGGCGATGCCTTGTTCCCGATCCCCGGGTCCAACTGCTTCCCGCCTTCGGCCCGAGGCATGATCCGGCGGCGGCACGGCAACCGGATTTTGAAATGCGATCGCACAAGTCTTTT
>CAZVPK010000100.1:0-2704 GCA_964628505.1 uncultured Chthoniobacter sp. | reverse complement strand
TTTTCCTGCGGACGCGGGTTTTTGCGGCTCGAGAGTCCGGTGGAGCCGCATGAAACGGGCTTTCCGGGGTGGATTGGCGGCCCCGCTGCGGGGCGCGGGCTAGCCTTCGAGCACCAGCGCGAGCCAGAAGAGGAAGACGAGAAGGTGGATGGCGCCTTGCAAGAGGTTGGTGCGTCCGCGGCCGAAGGTCAGCACCGAGATGGCGAGCGTGACGCACAGGATGGCGACATCCTGGACGGGCAGGCCGAGGTGCACCTCCTGGCGCATGACGAGGCCGATGGTGAGGACCGCGGGGATGGTGAGGGCCAAGGTGGCGAGCGCGGAGCCGAGCAGGAGGTTGATCGCGCGCTGGAGCTGGTTTTTCAAGGCGGCCTGGATGGCGCTCAATCCCTCGGGAGCCAGGATGAGGGTGGCGACAATGACGCCGGCGAACGCTCCGGGCAGGCCCAACTCCGAGGTGCCGAACTCCAGCACCACGGCGAGTTTTTTTGCGAGGATCACGACGGGAACGAGGCCGGCCATGAGGAGGGCGGCGCTGGCGCCGAGGCCTGGCCGGGAATGGTCGTCGGCGTGGACGGCCGGCTCCGCGCCGGGGTGCGAGAAGAATTCGCGGTGGCGTCGGGTTTGGATGACAAGGAACAAAACGTAGATCGCCACGCAGAGGACGGTGAGGGCGAGGGCCTCCTTCACGGAATAGGTGGGGCCCGCCGTGGCGACGGTGAAATCGGGCATGACCAGACCGAAGATCGCGAGCGGGACGATGAGGGAGAGGTAGGCTCCGGCTCCCTCGAGGTTGAATTCCTGCTGGCGGTGGCGCCACGCGCCGAGAATGAGGGAAACGCCGACCAGGCCGCCGAGCACGATCATGACCACGGCAAACATCGTGTCGCGGGCGAGGACGGGGTTGTTTTTTCCGGAGAGCATCACGGCTCCCACCATGCTGACCTCCATGCCGGTGACGCTGAGGGTGAGGATGAGGGTTCCGAGGGGTTCGCCGAGCCGCTCGGCGATGGTGTCGGCATGGCGGACGACGGCGAACGCGCAGCCGAGCATCGCGAGCACGAGCCAGGCGAGGAAAAACGCCATGGCGCCGGGGCCGGCCAGGCCGGTGATCCAGGCGGAGCCGTAGGTGGAAAGCACCGCCAGGGAGGTCCAGCCGAAAAGGATGCCCTTTTCCCGGTAGAGGAGCGCGGCGGCTTGCTTCACGGTTTTCAGTGGTTCCAATCGAGCGCGGCGAGGCGGCGGGCGACCTCCTCGACGTTGGCGCGGCTGTTGAAGGCGGAGATGCGGAAATAGCCCTCGCCGGCGGGTCCGAAGCCGCTGCCCGGGGTGATGACGACGTTGGCCTCGTGGAGCATTTTGTCGAAGACGGACCAGCTGTTGAGGTGCTTCGGGGCGCGCACCCAGATGTAGGGGGCGTCGATCCCGCCGAAGGTGGCGAGTCCGCATTTGCCGGCCGCGGCGCGGAGGATGGCGGCGTTGCCCATGTAGTGCCCGACGAGGGCGGCGACCTGTTGTTTGCCGGCGGGCGAGTAGAGGGCCTCGGCGGCGCGCTGGGTGACATAGCCCACGCCGTTGAATTTCGTGCTGAACCGGCGGTTCCAGAGCGGGTGGAGCGGTTTTTTCTCCCCCGAGGAGGTTGTGCATTGGAGATCCTTGGGCAGGACGGTGAACGCGCAGCGCACGCCGGTGAATCCGCCGTTTTTCGAGAAGCTGCGGAACTCGATCGCGCAGCGGCGCGCGCCGGGGATTTCGTAGATCGAACGGGGAACGCCGGGGCTTTGGATGTAGGCCTCGTAGGCGGCGTCGAAGAGAATGACCGCGTCGTTGGCGAGCGCGTAGTCGACCCAGGCGGCGAGTTGCCCGCGGGTGGCGACGGTGCCGGTGGGGTTGTTCGGGTAGCAGAGATAGACGAGGTCGACTTTTTCGCTTGGGATCGCGGGGACGAAGCCGTTTTCGGCGTTGCAGGGCAGGTAGACGAGTCCGCTGTAGACCCCCTTGTCATCGCCCTCGCCGGTATGGCCGGCCATCACGTTGGTGTCCACGTAGACCGGGTAGACGGGGTCCATCACGGCGATGCGGTTGTCGTGGCCGAAGATGTCGAGGATGTTTCCGCAATCGCATTTCGAGCCGTCGGAGACGAAGATTTCGTCATCGGCGACCTCGAGTCCGTTGGCGCGGTAGTCGTTTTCGGCGATGGCGTGGCGGAGGAATTCGTAGCCCTGCTCGGGGCCGTATCCGCGGAAGCTTTGGCGTTCGCCCAATTCGTCCACGGCCTTGTGCATGGCCTCGCGCACGGCGGCGGGAAGGGGTTCGGTGACATCGCCGATGCCGCAACGGATGAGCCGCGCCGCGCCGTCGGGATTCGAGTCGGTGAAGGCCTTCACGCGGCGGTTGATTTCGGGAAAGAGGTAGCCGGCTTTGAGTTTGAGGTAGTGGGAATTGAGTTGGGCCATGGTCGAGGGGGGCAATTAACCAAAAACGCCCGCCGTGATCCAGCCGGTTGAAAGAGGATGGCGGGGGGGCGAAGCTGCCGGTCCGGCGAAGCGTCGATCCCTGCCGATCGCGCGGGCGATGTGCGAGGCCGACGGCCCGTGGTTTCCGGCATTTTGGGTCGGGGTGGGTGGTTTGATCAAAGGGGTCGATTTTGACGAGGCGCGGAGGGGGGTGCTGGGCAAGGGCCGCATTGATGTGTTTGCGGGAG
>CAZVPK010000099.1:7342-9434 GCA_964628505.1 uncultured Chthoniobacter sp. | reverse complement strand
TCGATGGGTTTGCGGGAGTCGTTCCGGACCTGACCAGCAGGTCCCTCCTGCGAACCGGTTTGGTTTCGCGTTCCGCCCAGAAGGGCGTTGGTTGTCAGCGCCGGGTCGATGGGTTTGCGGGAGTCGCCCCGGACCTGACCAGCAGGTCCCTCCTGGCCGTTTTGTGGGTATCGAGCTTTTGGACGCATGACCGATCCCGTTCAAAAGTCCAAAAGCGAACGGGCGTTGGCCTGAGGACGTGGGTTGGATTTTTTTCTCCCGGTGCCTGCGGTGATTCCGGGTCGGGTTTTTTTCAGAGAAGCTCGGCGATTTGGACGGCGTTGAGGGCGGCGCCTTTGAGGAGTTGGTCGCCGCAGACCCAGAGGGCGAGGCCGTTTTCCATGGCGCAATCGCGGCGAACGCGTCCGGCGAAGCAGTCGTCCCGGCCGGCGCAGTCGAGGGGCATGGGATAGCCGTGGGGGACATATTGCAGGCCGGGGGCGTGCTGGAGGGCTTGGATGGCGGCATCCACGGTGACCTCGCGCTGGAATTCGGCGCTGAGGGCGACGGAATGGGCGCGGTAGACGGGAACGCGCACGCAGGTGACGGAGGCGGTGAAGGAGGGGAGGTGCATGATGCGGCGGCCCTCGTTTTGCATTTTCATTTCCTCCTTGGTGTAGCCGGTGTCGAGGAAGGCATCGACCTGGGGAATGACGTTGAAGGCGATCTGGTGCGGGAAGATTTCCTTGTGGACGGGTTCGCCCTTGGCGACGGCGGCGGACTGGGAGCGGAGTTCGTCGATGGCGCGGGCGCCGGCGCCGGAGACGGCCTGGTAGGTGGAGGCGAAAATGCGCTTCACGCCGAAGGCGCGGTGGAGGGGGTGGAGGGCCATGAGGGTGATGGCGGTGGTGCAGTTGGGGTTCGCGATGATGCCGCGGTGGGTTTTGACATCGTCGCCGTTGATCTCGGGAACGACGAGGGGAACTTCGGGAACCATGCGGAAGGCGGAGGAGTTGTCGACGACGACGGCGCCGCTGTCCACGGCGGCTTTGGCGAAATCGCGGGAGATCGCGCCGCCGGCGCTGAAAAGGGCGATGTCGATGCCGCGGAAGGCGTCGAGCGTGAGCGGTTCGACATGGAGGGTCTCGCCGCGGAATTCCATGGGCTTGCCGGCGGAGCGGGGCGAGGCGAGAAGGCGGAGGCTGGCGACGGGGAAGTTGCGGCGTTCCATGACGCGGAGCATTTCGACCCCGACGGCCCCGGACGCGCCGACGATTGCGACTCGATGGGATTTTGACATAGTGGGGAGAGAGTAAAAAAGAAGTCGGGATTTGACCACAGAGAACACAGAGGGCGCGGAGGGAGGATTGAACCCCATGCCGAAGGATCGGGGGGGTGTGGTGTTGAGGGTGGATATCGCCTCGCAGACGGTGGCGCTTTTGGAAAAGGGGGAGATGAGGAAATGTTGGCCGGTTTCCACCTCGAAATTCGGGCCGGGATTCGAGCCGGGGAGTTTCAAGACGCCGACGGGGCGGTTCGCGGTGGCGGAAAAAATCGGCGGGGGCGCGCCGTTGTGGAGCGAGTTCAAGGGCCGCAAGCCGACCGGGCGCATCGCGGAGCCGGGCGGCGGGGAGGACGGGGTGCTGACGAGGATCCTGTGGCTGGACGGGCTGGACGCGGAGAACGCCAACACGCGCGGGCGTTACATTTATTTCCATGGAACGAACCGGGAGGATTTGATCGGCACGCCGGCGAGCCATGGATGCGTGCGGCTGCGCAACGCCGACATGGCCGAGTTGTTCGATCTGGTGCCCGAGGGAACGGCGGTGGAGATCGTTTGAGGCCATGCGGCCCCTCCACCAATAGCCGGCAGTTTTTGGACTCTTTGTGGAGATTGACCGGGTGCGCTCCCCGGAACCAGGCGCTGCCGCGCCACTTTTCAAATGCCCAAACGCGAGCGGATTTCGCTATTGGAACCCAGTCTCTAAAACCGAAAACTCCGACAATTATTTTCACCGATCGGAGATTTTAATTGTAAAGCAGGGCGCTCGATGGGGTCGGTGAACGAAGGGAGGGGTGCGTGAATGACGGAATTTTGGTCGGGACTCCCGGA
>CAZVPK010000099.1:0-7242 GCA_964628505.1 uncultured Chthoniobacter sp. | reverse complement strand
TGCCGGGGGCGGATTTGAAATCGGCGTCAATGATTCATCCCTGACCTTTGCAGCCCCTGCAACGTGCTTTGGGTTGTGGGTCAGCCCTGCTTCCGCTGACGCCACATCATGTAGCCGCCGAAGGCTATTCCCGCGAGGACCATGGCGGAGGTGGAGGGTTCGGGGACGGCCGTCAGCACTTGTGAAATCCCATACATGTTGTTGTTGAAGCTGCTGGGAGTCGCACCGGTCTCCACCCACTCCTCATCCGACTTGTTTGACAGACCGGGAATGCTGCCAAACTCCGAGCCGCTGCCAAGCGTGAACGAACCCGCACTGGACCCATCGGGCAACGTTCCCGTCCAGACGCTTGTGTCGAAGAAAAACGGGGCCGTCAGGAACTCGTTGATCGGGGCCTGAAGGGATCCGCTCCATAGGCCTGTCTGCGTGTCGCTGGGACTGACAAGCGTCCCCGAGGCGAGATATACAGGCACGTCAAACGAACCGATGTTCGCGATCGCGGAAGTATCAAAGGTCGATGCGATTGCCGACCATGTGAGCACCGTGCTGCCGTAAACCACATTGTTTCCGATGCCACCGGCCTGATTGACCGCGTCGTTGTTCACGAACGTGTTGTAGTAGCCAATATCTCCACTGTTCGCATTTGTGACGCCTTGGGTTAAAAACACGATCCGGAATTGGTCGCCGAGGCTCAAGCCGGGTGGGGTGTCGATGGCCAAATCCGCCCGGGCCTCGAGGACGGATCCGAAGCAGAGGCCAAAAACGACTACGGATCGCAGGTAACGAAAAAAATTCATATCCAAAGCTGACAGGAAATTGCTTTCAGGCCCTCCGGGGCGTTGGACCGGAGTTTGAGACCGGGAGCGTTCATTTCCCGACCGGGAAGTTGTCTTTAGAGGCCAGGGGAGTCAACGTGAATCCCATAAAGATACCAGTCCCGCAGCTCCGGGGGCAGTCCCGCATATTGACATGTTTTTGGTCTCGGTGACGGGTTTTTAAAGCAAGTCCGCAGTGGTTGGAATACGCGCGTCAATTTTTGGATGACGAGGACCCGGGCGTTTTTTGCCAAGTTGCATTGAACAGGCTCAACGGTGAAACGCCCGCCGTGTAGGCCGATCTCAATCCCTGTGATACGGCGCGCCGGCGAGGAGGGACTCGGCGCGGTAGAGTTGCTCGAGGGCGACGACCAGGGCGAGTTCGTGCTGGAGGGTTTGCGGGCCGAGCGACCAGAGGAGGTCGGCTGCGGTGCGGTCGGTGTCGGTCCACCCCGCCGATTCACCGACCAACACGGCGCAGCGGGAGATGCCGCGGTTTTGGAGGGTTTGGATTTCGGAGGCGAAGGCGCGGCTCGAAAAGGCGCGTCCGCGCTCGTCGAGCAGGATTCGAAAACATCCTTTCGCGAGATCCGTCATCCGCTCGCCGAGGCGGGGTCCGGTTTTGACAAAATGGAGTTCGAACTTCGTGCAGGAGCCGAGGCGTTTGGAATACTCCTCGATGCCGAGGCGGGCGAATTCCAGCGCGGGCTTTCCCGCGGCAATGACCCGCCAGGTCAACGCTCGACGGGGTTGAAGTCCGCGGCGTGGTAGGAGCTGCGGACGAGCGGGCCGCTGGCGACGAATTTGAAGCCCTTGTTGCGCGCGATCGTGCCGTAGTGGTCGAAGGTCTCGGGGCTGATGTATTCGAGCACGGGCAGGTGGTTGGGCGTGGGGCGCAGGTATTGGCCGAGCGTGAGCACCTGGACGCCGGACTCGCGGAGGTCGTCCATGGCCTGGAAGAGTTCGAGTTCCGTTTCGCCGAGGCCGAGCATGAGGCCGCTCTTGGTCATGATGTCGGGGCGGAGTTCGCCGGCGCGTTTGAGAAAATCGAGCGAGAGGCGGTATTTGGCGCGCGAGCGGACAAGCGGGGTGAGGCGCTCGACGGTTTCGAGATTGTGGTTGAACACATCGGGAGCGGCTTCGAGGACGCGCTGGAGGGGTTCGTCCTTGCCGTTGAAATCGGGCACGAGAACTTCGATCACGATCTTGGGATCGAGTGCGCGGATGGCCTCGATGGTGCGGCCGAAGTGGTCCGCGCCGCCATCGGCGAGGTCGTCGCGGGCCACGGCGGTGATGACGACATGCTTGAGGTTGAGGCGCTGGACGGCCTCGGCGACGCGTTGGGGTTCGTCCTGCTCGAGCGGAAAGGGCTTGGCGGTGTCGACGGCGCAGAAACCGCAGGCGCGGGTGCAGCGGTCGCCGGCGATCATGAAGGTGGCGGTGCCGCCGCTCCAGCATTCCCAGCGGTTTGGGCACTGGGCGCTTTCGCACACGGTGTGGAGGCGCAGGTCGGAGATCAGGCCCTTGGTGGAAAAGAAGACCGGATTGGAGGGAAGCCGGACCTTGATCCAATCGGGCTTCTTGGGCTGGTGGAGCGAGGGATCGATTTTGATGGTCGCCATGGCGTCGGGAAAAAAATCACATGTCCTCGAACTCGCTGTCGCGTCCGCCGGGGAGGGGGATGCGGTCCTGGGCGTTGGTGAGCGAGGGCTTCGAGGGTTGGAAACCGTTTTTTGCCGGCTTCGAATGGCCGCGGGATTCCGGGAGCGGCGTGGAAACCGAAATGGTGTGGGGCGCGCCGGGGGATTTGAGGCCCTGAGAGGAGCGGCGGGCGGGGGTTTTTTCGGGGCCGTCGACGAGCAGTTTCAACTCGCCCACGGCGGTCTTGAGCAGATCGGCCTGGCCGGCGAGTTCGGTGGCGGCGGAGGCGGTTTCCTCGGAGGCCGCGGCGTTCGATTGGGTGAGGGTGTCCATTTGGAGCACGGCCTCGTTGATCTGGGAAATGCCGACGGACTGCTCCTGCGAGGCGAGGGCGATCTGGGCGATGGTGTGGGAGAGGTCCTGCATGCGGGCGGTGATGTTTTCGAAGACGGACTGGACCTGGTCGGACATCTGGTTCACGCGGCCGAGGCTGTCGCCGAGCTTTTCGTTGAGGAGGGCGCCGTTTTCGCTGCGGCGGATGGTTTCCTCGATCTTCTCGGTGGTTTCGCGGGCGGCGGAGGCGCTGCGCTGGGCGAGGTTGCGGACCTCCTCGGCGACGACGGCGAATCCGGCGCCGGCCTCGCCGGCGCGGGCGGCCTCGACGGCGGCGTTGAGGGCGAGGATGTTTGTTTGGAAGGCGATCTCGTCGATGGTGCGGACGATCTTGACCATCTCGCCGCCGGCGGTGCGGGTTTCGAGAACGGCGCGGGTCATTTCATTGACGGCGGATTTGATTTCCTCCACGGCGGTGCGGAGTTTGCGGATTTGCGAGAGGCCGTCCTCGACGGCGGACTTGCTTTCCTCGGTCATGTCCTTGGCGCTGACGGCGCTTTCGGCGTTGCGCTTGGTCATGCCGGACATTTCCTCGACGGAGGCGCTGGTTTCCTCGAGCGAGGTGGCCTGGCGCGAGGCGCCTTCGGCGAGGATGTGGCTGGTTTGCTCGAGTTGGGACGCGGACATCCGGGTCTGCTCGGCGTTTTCGATGAGTTCCTCGACCAGTTGGCGGATCACGCGGGTGATGCCGCGGATCGTGCCGACCATGATGACCAGCATGAGGAGCACCGCGCCGATCGAAACGGCCGTGATTTTGACGAGGAATTCCCGCAACTCGGCTTGGTTGGTGAGCCCGACGGCCGTCTGGTCGGCGATGATGGAGTTTTTGAATTCCTCGAGAAGGTCGGAAATGGCGCGACCGATTTGTTCGCGATTGTGGGTGGACTCCTCGACGAGTTGGGCCTGGCCGGATTGAATCGCCGCGAGGGTGGCGTCCCACTCGTTGGAGAATTTGGAAAATTCCTTGCGGATGGTGGCGAGCAATTCAACGCGTTTCGGGTTTTGAATCGCCTGACCGGCCTCCTCCAGAAGCCGCTGCACCTGGGCCTTGTTCTCATTGACGGCGTCCAGGGGCTCCTTTTCCTGGTGCATGGTGTAGTTGAGGCCTTCGCCGAGCATCCACTGGAAGTGGGCCTGGATGTCGCCCGCCAGATTCGAGTCGTTCGACAGTTCCTGATACTCGAGAAAGTGGCTGTTGATCTGGCGCAGTCCGGATACGGCGAGGGCTGCGAGCACGATGGCCGGGACGGTGACGATGAGGAATCCGAGGGCGAGGCGGGTGCCGAGTTTCAGTTTTCGAAGTGAGGTCATGGGATTGAAATGGCGGAGGAGGCCGACGGAATCGAACCTCGACGGGGAATTCTGTTCCTCGAGAAAAGCCTGTCAATCCCTATGGCCCGGCGTGGCGAGGGGGGTGCGAGGCCGAGGAGGGTCGGGGGAGTTTTTTTCGGCAGAGGATCGATGGTTCGGGAAACCGCGGCGGTGGAGTTTGCGAAAACCGCCCCGATCCTGACAGGCAGGGCCTTCCTGCGCCGCCGGGGATTCCGGTCAGTCCTCGTCGTCTTCGTCGTCGGCGCCTTTTTTGTAGGTGAGGCCCCGGAGTTTTCCTTCGATGAAGGCATCGATGTCGCCGTCCATGACGGCCTGGATGTCGCCGGTTTTCACGCCGGTGCGGAGGTCCTTGACCATCTGGTAGGGCTGGAAAACGTAGCTGCGGATTTGGTTGCCCCAGGCCACGTCGCCCTTCTCGCCGTATTGGCGGTCGATCTCGGCGCGTTTTTTGTCGTTCTCGATTTGGAAAAGTTTCGCCTTGAGCATTTGGAGGGCCATCTCGCGGTTGCGGCCCTGGCTGCGCTCGGCCTGGCAGGCGACGACGATGCCGGAGGGGATGTGCGTGAGGCGCACGGCGGTCTCGACCTTGTTCACGTTCTGGCCGCCCTTGCCGCCTGCGCGGAAGGTGTCGAGTTTGATGTCGGCCTCGTTGACTTCGATCGGGACGTCCTCGATTTCGGGGACGACATCGACGCCCGCGAAGGAGGTGTGGCGGCGTTTGTTCGAATCGAACGGCGAGATGCGGACGAGGCGGTGGACGCCGCGTTCGGTCTGGAGCTGGCCGTAGGCGTTTTCGCCGGTGACGTGGAGCGTGGCGGATTTGATGCCCGCCTCGTCGCCGAGTTGGATGTCGGTGATGGCGAATTGCAGGCCGTGGCGTTCCATCCAGCGCTGATACATGCGCAGGAGCATGTCGGCCCAGTCGCAGGATTCGGTGCCGCCGGCGCCGGCGTTGATCGAGAGGAAGGCGTTGCAGCGGTCGTATTCGCCGGAGAGGAGCGCGGTGATCTCGAATTTGTCGAGGTCTTTGGAAAGGGATTCGAATTCGGCGACGACCTCGGCCTCGGCGGCGGCGCGGTTTTCAGGGGATTCCTCGGCGGCGAGTTCCTGGAGGACGGAGAGATCGGCGGCGCGGGCTTCGAGCGCCTGCATCGGTTGGATTTTTCCGCGGAGCGAGGAGACCTCGGCCATGTCGCGCTGGGCGCGTTCGCGGTGATCCCAAAAATCGGGGGCGGACATGCGGGCCTCGATTTCGGAGAGGCGGGTGGTCAGGGCGGGCAAGTCAAAGAAACCTCCGCAACGAGGCCAGACGGGCCTGGATGGCGGAGGTGTCCAATGTGTTCGGATCGGTGCTCATTTTGAAGTGGGGTAACGTAGCACCGGGCCGGGCGGGGGCCAAGGAAATCGGGCGGGGGCCTGGCCGGCGGCCTCCGGTTTTGGCGGTCGCCTTGGGTCATCGGGGATGGCAGGATGGGCTGGATGGAAAACGTGGCTGAGCCGGGGTTGCGCAAGGGGCGGTTGGGTTTGCTGCCTTTGGTGGGGCAGTGTTTTTCGATGGGGCCGCTGATTGATGTGGCGTTGTTCCTCGGGATCGTGGCTTCGCTGGCCGGGGCGGTGGGTCCGCTGGCGGTGTTGCTGGCGGCGCTGGGAATGGTGGCGTTCTCGATGGTGGTGGCGTTTTTTGCCTCGGAGACCGGGGGCGCGGGCGCGGTGGGGGATTACATCGGGCGGGCGTGGGGACGGGAGGCGGGACCCGGGGCGCTGGGAATTTATGTGGCCTCGCTTCTTTTTTCCGGCGCGGCGGGGTTTCTGGTGGCGGTGGGGGAGTTGGCCAGACGATTTGCGGAGCACTATTTCGATTGGGATTTTCCCTGGTGGGCGGGGGCGGTGGTGGTGGCTGGAGCCGCATGGATTCTGAATGTGCGGGGCGCCTCGGTGGCGACCAAGGCCCAGTTGGCGATCGTCGGAGTGTCGGTGATTCCGTTTTTGATGACCGCGGTGGCGGCTGTGGTCCATGCGGGCGAGGCGAACACGTGGGCGGTGTTTGCGCCGGGGAATCCGCATGGCGGCGATTTGTTCGGGGCGTTGCTTTTTTGCATTCTGTTGTTCGGGGGATTCGAAACCGCCGGGGCGCTGGCGGAGGAGACGGCGAATCCGCGCAGGAATGTGCCGCTGGCGTTGGTGGGGACGGTGGCCGCGGTGGCCTTGTTGCTGGTGTTTTGCTCCTATGCGGGAACGGTCCATTACGGGCCGGATCGGGTGGCGAAGGATTGGGGGGATGCGATGGACGGCTATGCGCGGATGGCGGAGGAGTTGCTGGGCGGGTGGGCCGCGCTTTGGATCCGGTTTGCGGTGCTGGTGGATTTCACGGCGACGTGCATCGGATTCACGGTGGCGGCGACGAGGGGTCTTTACTCGCTGGCGCGGGCGGGACGGTTGCCGGCGGTTTTGGCATCGACGAACCGGCATGGCGCGCCCTCCGCGGCGTCGCATCTGGTGTTGATCTGCGCGATGGCGGCGGTGGTTTGCGGCGGGATGGTTCCCGCCGGGTCGCGCTTCGATACGTTGTTTGTCGTGGCGACGGCGCAGGCGGTTTTGCTGGTTTTGGTTTATTCGGCGCTGGCTTTGGGCGCGGTGCGTATGCTGGCGGAGTCGCGGGAGCGCCAGCCGGTGTGGCGGTGGATTGTGTTTCCGGCGGCGGCGGTGGTGCCGGGATTGGCGTTGTATGGAACGCTGGTGCCGTTTCCCTCGTATCCCGAGCGCTATGGGCTGTGGGCGGGGGTCGTGGTTCTCGCGGGTGTGGTGGTGTGGGTGTTCGCGACGGCGGGGAGGGGGAATTTGCGGAAGCCGTTACGACCCTGACAAAGCCCGAGCGCCAGCGCCTTCGTTCCATGGGTTTTGCGGGAATGGTTGGGTGTTGTGGGGATCGGCGCCGGGGGGCGTTTTGCGTGGAGGGGTTGGGGTGTCGGGGCCGCGCTGGCGTGTTTGCGGGAGTTGTTCCGGACCTGATACCGAATTCGAATGTTGCTTGGACCCTTTGCGATTGGGTGCTGCAAACACG
>CAZVPK010000098.1:0-9563 GCA_964628505.1 uncultured Chthoniobacter sp. | reverse complement strand
TCCTCGCACCTCGACGACCTCAAGCGCCGCTCCGAAGCCGCCCACCTCGCGCTCGAGCACTCCCAAGCCGAAACCGCCTCCGCCATGGCGGACCACGAAACCGCCCAGATCGAGCGCCAAAACACAGAAGCCGTCCTGAACGCCGCGGGCAAGGAAGCCGCCGGCATCGAATCCCGACTCGAAGTCCTGCGCCAACTCCAGGAGCAAGGCGAAGGCCTCGACGAAGGCACCCAAGCCCTGCTCAAAGGCCTCGACAACCCCGACCTCTACCACGCCGCGATCAAGGGAACGCTGGCGCAACACATCCAGGTCGAGGAGCGAATGATCCCCGCCATCGAAGCCGCCCTCGGCTCCGCGCTCCAAGCCGTCCTCTTCAAAGACACCCAAGTCGCCGAAGCCGCCCTCGCCACCCTCGCCGGAAAAAAATTAGGCCGCGCCACCCTCATCCCCACCGAATGGATCTCCCAAAACCTTTCCGCGCCGAACCACGACGAGAAGGGGGAACAGGCGTCCCGCCTGTTTGGCCAGACTCCCGAAACCTCACCGACCCCCGCTCCCACCCCGCCTCCCCTCCCCTTCGGCGTCTTTGGCCGCGCCAGCGACTGCGTCCAAGGCGACTCCGAAGGCGCGCAACTCGCCCGCCATCTCCTCCGCGAAGTCCTCATCGTCGAAAACCTCGAAGCCGCCATCCGCCTCCGCTCCGAAAATCCCTCCTTTGCCTTCGCCACGCTCGACGGCGGATTCATCTCCCTCACCGGCCTCATCCACGGCGGTGCCACCGGCGAAAACACCGGCCAATCCACGCTCCAGCGAAAAATCCGCATCGCCGAACTCGAAACCTCCCTCAACGAAGCCACCGCAAAAATTGAATCCCTCGCCGCCGCCCGCTCCGCCGCCGCCGCCGCGATGGACCACGCCACCGAGCGCCTCAAGCACGCCCGCGAATCCATGCAGGCCGCCCAGGTCGAATCCGCCTCGGTGGACAACGAACGCCGCCACGCCGAGCGCCAGTTCGCCGACGCCGAAGCCAAGCGCGCCTCGTTCGAACGCGAAGCCGCCAACATCGAGGAAAACCTCCGCGGCAGCCTCGCCCAACTCGCCGAACTCGAAGCCCGCATCGCCGAATCCACCTGCGCCCTCGACGCCCTCCGCGCCGCCCGCTCCGAATCCGAGACCCGCATCCAAATCGTCCGCGAACGCGAAAGCTCCGCCAACGACGCCCTCAACGAAATCCGCGTCCGTGTCGCCACCGAGCGCCAGCAGCAGGAAGGCCTCCACCGCCAGCGCGGACCCATGGCCGCCCGCATCATCGAACTCAACGAACTCCTCGACGCCCGCCGCGTCGATATTTCCAACTACGAATCCCGCATCGAATCCCTCGCCGCCGAGAATTCCTCGCTCGAAATCTCCATCGGCGAATGGCGCACCGAACTCGAAGCCGAGGAATCCCGCCTCAGCGCCGTCATGGCCCAGCGCGCCGAGGTCAACGAAAGCGCCTCCGCCCTCGAATCCGCCCTCCGCGCCGCCCGCCAGCAACTCGCCCAACTCCAGGACCAGCGCGGACGCCTCGAAGTCAAGGCCACGCAAACCGAGATGCGCATGGAGAACATCCGCAACCATGTCTCCCAGCGCTACCAGACCGATCTCGAAGCCTTCGAGCCCGACACCTACGCGCTCCTCGTCGCCCTCCGCGAGCGCAACAAACGCAAGCCCGACCAACCCGAAGGCGAGGCCCCGACCGGCGAGCCGCCCTCCTTCGACGAACCCGCCTCCGAGCCCATCGCCGTCCCCGCCGAAGGCGAAGGCATTCCCTGGGACCGCATCGAGGAACTCGTCGCCGAACTCACCGAGCGCATCGATTCCATGGGCCCGGTCAACATGGAGGCCATTCAGGAATACGACGAACTCGAACAGCGCTACATCTTCCTCGAAAAGCAAAATGCCGACCTTGTTTCGTCAAAAGCCGAACTCCTGGAGGTCATCTCGAAAATCAACCACACCACGAAGGCCCTCTTCGCCGAGACATTCGAAAAAATCCGCGAGAACTTCCAATTCATGTTCACGGAACTCTTCGGCGGCGGCCGCGCGAACCTGCTCCTCACCGACGACTCCGACCCCCTCGAGAGCGGCATCGAAATCATCGCCAAGCCGCCCGGCAAGCAGCTCCAGAGCGTCACGCTCCTCTCCGGCGGCGAGCGCACCATGACCGCCGTCTCGCTCCTTTTCGCCATCTACATGGTCAAGCCCAGCCCCTTCTGCGTGCTCGACGAAATGGACGCCCCGCTCGATGAATCGAACATCACGCGCTTCATCAAAATCCTCGACCGCTTCGTGGACCAAAGCCAATTCGTCACGATCACGCACAACAAACGCACCATCTCCCGCGCCGATATGCTCTACGGCGTCACGATGGAAGAGCACGGCGTCAGCAAATTGGTCAGCGTGAAATTTACGAACACCACCGACGACCGCGCCAAGTCCTCGGAAAGCGTCGCCAAAGCCTTCGGCAAATCCGAAAATCTCGCGAGCGAAACCGCAGACGAAAGCGGCCAACCGTCACTCGTTTGAGACAGTGGCGGCTCCGCCGCCGGAGTGGGACGGCTCGGCGAGCCATCCCTACCTTTCAGTTTTCGAAAGGCGCTGCCGCGCCGCCTTACAACTCCATCGCCTGCCGCAATCCATCGCGAATGGCCTCCGACGGCGGGGCTGCGATCCGTTGTCATGGAGTTCGGGTTTGCTGCAACTCCCGGCGATTTCCGGTTTGCATGCGAGGGGCGCATGGGCCAGTTTGCGTCTCGTGAAAAAAATTTCCGGGGCGTAGCTTAGCCTGGTAGAGCGCCTGGTTTGGGACCAGGAGGCCGGAGGTTCGAATCCTCTCGCCCCGATTTTTTTCCTGGCTGGATTTTCGCCGCGCCCGCCGCATACGCTCCCCGCGTGGAAACGACCCGCCTCCAGGAAATGCCGCCGGACGAGCGTCCGCGCGAGAAGGCGGAGCGCCACGGTTTTGGTTCGCTATCCGACGCCGACCTGCTGGCGATTTTCATCCGCACCGGCGTGCCGGGCAAAAACGCCCTCGAGGTGGCCCGCGATTTGTTGCGGGATTGCGGCGGCTTCCAGGAACTCTCGCGCTGCTCGCCGAAGGAAATCCGCCGGCTGGGCAAGGGCATCGGCCCCGCGAAGTCCCTCGAAATGGCCGCCGCCTTCGAGATCGGCCGCCGCCTCGCTCGGGGAAAAGACATCGCTCCCATGCTGGACACCCCGGCGAAAGTCTTCGCGCATTACGGCGACGAGTTTCGCGCCCTGCGCCAGGAGTCGCTCCGCGTCGTCCTGCTCGACGCCAAGCTGCGCCTCATCCGCACGGAGGAGATCACCCGCGGAACGGTGAGCGAATGCATGGCCCACCCGCGCGACATTTTCCGCCACGCCATGATCCACAGCGCCTACGCGGTCGTCCTTTTGCACAACCATCCGAGCGGCGATCCCACTCCCAGCCATGCGGACCAGCGGATCACCCAATCCCTCCGCGAGGCCGCGCGCCTGCTGCAGATCAACCTCGTCGACCACATCATCCTCGGCACGGACGACGGCGGACGCGTGCCGTATTACAGTTTCAAGGAAGCCGGACTTTTATGACCATCCATCCCACAGCGATTGTTTCCCCCGACGCGAAATTGGCCGATGACATTGTGATCGGACCCGGAGTGATCATCGGCGAGCGTGTGGAAATCGGGCCGCGCTGTGTGCTGCAGGCGCGGGCCGTGGTGGAATGCGACACGACCCTCGGCGAGGGAAACACCATCGGCTACGGAGCCGTGATCGGAGCGGCTCCCCAGGATTACGCCCACTCCGCCGACATCCGCAGTTCGGTCGTGATCGGAAACAACAACCGCATCCGCGAATACGCGACGATCCACCGCGGCACCAAGGAGGGAACGGTCACACGCATCGGCAACGATTGCTTTCTCATGGTCGGGGTCCACGTCGGCCACAACTGCGAAGTGGCGGACGGGGCGATCCTCACCAACAATGTCCTCCTCGCGGGATATGTCCAAGTGGGAGCGGGCGCGGTGCTCGGCGGCGGATCGGTGTTCCACCAGTTCATCCGCGTGGGGCGGCGGGCGATGGTCGCGGGCGGTTCGCGGTTCAACAAAGAGATTCCGCCGTTCACGATCGCCGACAGCTACAACAAAATTTACGGGATCAATTCAATTGGCCTGAAGCGCGCCGGTTTCGACGCCGCAAGGCGCTTGGAGATCAAGCGGGCGTTCAGTTTGGTTTTCCGCAGCAACAAGCCGTTCCGCGCCGCCGCGGAGGAGGCGATGACCTCCGAATGGGGGCCCGAGGCTCGGGAGTTTTTCGAGTTCGTCCTCACCTCGAAGCGCGGATGTTGCAGCGTGGGCGGGAGCCGCGAGGAGAATTTGGACGCCTGATCAGACGAGCTCCGGCAGCGCTCCGAGCACTTCCTGCGAGCCCGCTCGCTCGAAGGCGTCGGCGATTCCAAGCAGGCGCGTCTCGTCCATCGGCTTGCCGAGGAATTGCAGGCCGACGGGGAGTTTTTTCCCCTCCTCCTCGACCAAACCGCAGGGAACGCTGATGCCGCAAATGCCCGCGAGGTTTGTCGCGATGGTGAAAATGTCGGCCAGATACATGCGGAGCGGATCGTCCACGCGCTCGCCGATCTTGAACGCCAGATCGGGCGATGTCGGGCAAATGATGGCGTCCACTTTTTCAAACGCATTGGTGAAATCCTGACGGATGAGCGTGCGGACCTTTTGGGCGCGGAGGTAGTAGGCGTCGTAATAGCCGCTGGAGAGCACATAGGTGCCGAGAATGATGCGGCGCTTCACCTCGCTGCCGAATCCCTCCTCGCGCGAACGCATGTAGTGGTCGAGCAGGTCGCGGGGATTTTTGGCGCGGTGGCCGTAGCGCACGCCGTCGAACCGGGCAAGGTTCGCCGAGGCCTCGGCGGTGGCGATGATGTAGTAAACCCCCACCGCGTATTGCGTGTGGGGCAGGGAGACCTCGACGAGTTCGGCTCCGAGCGATTCGCAAAGCTTGATCGCGGATTCGACTTTTTCGCGGACCCGCCGGTCCATGCCGTCGACGAAATACTCGCGCGGCACGCCGAGCTTCACGCCCTTCAAATCCCGCCCGAGTTGCGCGGTGAAATCCTCCGCGGGCGCATCCAGCGAGGTGGAATCGTGGGGATCCTTTCCGGCGATCGCATTCAAAAGGGCGGCGCAATCCCGCGTGGAGCGGGCAATCGGCCCGATCTGGTCGAGCGACGAGGCGAAGGCCACCAAGCCGTAGCGCGAGACGCGTCCGTAGCTGGGCTTGAGGCCCACGACGCCGCACAGCGAGGCGGGCTGGCGGATCGATCCGCCGGTGTCGCTACCCAGGGTTGCGAACGCCTCGCAGGCCGCCACAGAGGCCGCCGAGCCGCCGCTGGAGCCGCCCGGAATGCGGGAGGTATCCCAGGGATTGCGGGTTTTTTGGTAGGCGGAATTTTCGGTGGAGGACCCCATCGCGAACTCGTCCATGTTGAGCCGCCCGAAGGGAATCGCCCCCGCGGCGCGGAGCTTGGCGATCACGGTGGCGTCATACGGCGAGCGGAATCCCTCGAGCATTTTCGAGGCGCAGGTGCAGGATTCGCCGAGCACATTGATGGCATCCTTGATGCCGATCGGCACGCCGCCGAGCGGGAGCGAGATGTCGGCCTTTTGCGCCGCGGCCTTGGCGGTTTCGAAATCGCGGGAGAGATAGGCCCCGATGGCGGGATCGACGCGCGAGATTTTTTCCTCCAGCGCGGTGACGGCGTCCACAGGCGTGAGTTCGCCCTTGCGGAAGGCCGACTGGAGTTCGGAAACGGTGAGTGCGGTGGGATCGGCCATGGCGTTTTATTCGATGACCTTGGTCACGACGACGAGGTTGTTGGCGGAGTGCGGAGCGTTTGCCAGAGCGGCCTGGCGGTCGAGTCCCGGATGCGGCTCGTCCGCGCGAAGCACATTGAAAACCGGATTCGCATGGGCCGTCGGCTCCACGCCGGAGACATCGAGCGCCCTCAACTGCTCGACATACTCCAGCACGTTTCCAAGCTGGGACTGGAATGTGGAAACCTCCTCGTCGGAGAGTTCGATGCGGGCCAGCCGGGCCACATCGCGGACATCAAGATTGGGACTGCTCATGCGCGGGTATTGGTAGGAGTTGGCGCGGCGTTTGTCGAAAAATTTGATCCGCTCAGGCCTCGAGTTCGCGGAGACGCTCGACGGCGGGATGCTCGACCAGAAAAACCCCGCCCTGCCGGTCGAGAAGACGCAGGTGGCCGTTCGGAGCCAGTCCCAAAAAGAGCCCGCGGACCGAACCGCCGCCAAGGAGGTCGATTTCCACAGGAACCGGGTCGGTCCAATGCGCGTTGAGTTCCTCGATCGCCGCGGGCAGTCCGCCGAGAAGCATCAACCGGTGGGCCTCCGCCAACGACTCCAGAATTTTCCCCTCCAAGACCTCCAAATCCGGAGGCGACATCCAATCCGCCAGCCGCGTCGCGGTTTCCCGGAGTTCGGGAGCCTCCACCCACGGCTCGTTGCGCACATTCATGCCGATGCCGACGACCAGCGGTCCCCCCGCCTGTTGCTCGATCAGAAGACCGGCCAGCTTGCGGGAACCGCAAAGGATGTCGTTCGGCCAGCGCAGACGCGCCGCGGCGACCCCGAGATTTCCGAGGCAGGCCAGCAGCGAGGCGCCGACGCGAAGGGAGAATCCCGCCCAAACCTCCGCCGGGCCCGGCGCGGGAAGGGAGGCGGAAAGCCACAAGCCGCCCGGACCGCAAACGAACGACCGCCCGAACCGGCCGCGGCCGCGGGTTTGTTTTACCGCCGTCACCGCACTCCAGGGGGGCAGCGTTTTGCAGACATCATTGGTCGAGCCCGCCTCCTCCAGATGGACACGCGTCCAGGAAACCGGAGCTTCGACGGGGGATTCCACGTTGACACTCATCGCTTCATTTTGTGACATGAAAATTCAACCTCAAACCAAACGTCATGATCAAACTCCTCCACACATTCACCGCATCGTTGATTCTCACCGCGCTTGCCGCCACCGCCGGGACCACCAAGCCCGCCAAAACCGACGAGGCTTCCGCTGAAAACAAAACCGCCGAAGCCGCCAAGAAAACCGGCACCGACGCCACGGACACTGTCAAAGGCACCGCAAAAAACGCAGCCACCACCACGGCGAATGTCGCCGGAGGTGCCGCCTCCACAGCGGGATCCGCTGTTGGAACGGTTGCCGCGACCGCCAAGGCCGCCGGCGAAACGGTTGTGGACACCGGCAAGGCCGCTCTCAACAAAAATCCCATCAAAGGCGCCGCCAAGGCCGTTGAAGCCGCCACGGCGGGAACCCTCAAGACCGCCGGAACGGCTGTGGGAGGAACCCTGACCACCGCCGCGGGAGCCACGGAAACCGCTCTCGGAGCCGCCGCAGACACCGCCGTGACCGGAGCGGGCGCCGTCGAAGGCACGGTGAAAACCACCGGCCAGGCCGCCAAAACCGCCGGGACCGCCGCCGTCGAAACCGGCAAAAAAGCCGCCGATACCGTCAAACCCAAGAAAAAGGAAAAGAAGGCCGACGACCAAGACTGATCGACCGATCCCGTCCTCTCCATTCAACCTGCTACCGCCGACGGCCCGCGCCGTCGGCGGTTTTGCTTTCCGTGCAAGAATCGCATTGCCGCAGGAAAGGTTTTCCCGAACATTAACGACCCTGATTCCATGAGCACCGCCACCACCGACGCCAAGCCCCTCAGCGCGAACGAAGGCATCAAATCCGCTTCGCACCACCTCCGCGGCCGCATCGCCGAGGAGCTGGCCGACACCTCCACCGGCGCGATCTCCGACGACTCCGGCCAGCTCACGAAATTCCACGGACTCTATCTCCAGGACGACCGCGACCTCCGCGTCGCCCTCAAAAAAGCCGGCAAGGAAAAAGCCTTTTCCTTCATGCTTCGCGTCCGCCTCCCCGGCGGCACCGCCACGCCGCACCAATGGCTCGTCCTCGACCGGCTCGCGGGCGCTGTTTCCTCTCCCTCCCTCCGCCTCACCACCCGCCAGACCTTCCAATTCCACGGCGTCCTCAAGGGCAATGTGAAAAAGCTCGTCCAGGGCATGCACCAAGTCCTGCTCGATTCCATCGCGGCCTGCGGCGATGTGAACCGCAATGTCATGGCCCCGCCGAACCCCGAGCGCAGCCCCGCCGCGCAGGAGGTCTACAACCACGCCAAGGCCTGGAGCGAATACGCCCTCCCGAAGACCCGCGCCTATTACGAAATCTACCTCGACGAGGATCTCGTTGCCGGCGGCGAGCCCGAGCGCGAGCCGATGTATGGCGACACCTACCTCCCGCGCAAATTCAAAACCGGCTTCGTCCTCCCGCCCTCGAACGATGTGGACATCTACTCGCAGGACCTCGGCTACATCGCGATCGTCGAAGACGGAAAACTCGTCGGCTACAATGTCACTGTCGGCGGCGGGCTCGGCATGAGCCATGGAAACGCCGAAACCTTCCCGCGACTGGCCGACACGCTCGGCTTCATCACGCCCGACCTGGTCAACAAAGTCGGCGAAGCCGTTCTCACCACCCAGCGCGACTTCGGCGACCGCACGAACCGCAAACACGCCCGCCTGAAATACACGATCCAGGACCGCGGCATCGAGTGGTTCAAGGGCGAGGTCGAAAAACGCTCGGGCGTCGTCTTCGAGCCCGCGCACCCCGTCCATTTCACCACGATCCAAGATCCCTTCGGCTGGCACGAATGCACCGATGGAAATTGGTTCTACGGACTCCACATCTTGAGCGGCCGCATCATCGACAAGGACGGCTGGCCGATGAAAACCGCCCTCCGCGAAATCGCCGAGATCCACACCGGCGACTTCCGCCTCACCCCCTCGCAAAACCTCACCATCAGCGGCGTCACGCCCGAGATGAAGCCCCGCATCGAGGCCATCCTCGCCAGGCACGGGCTCGACAAGGAAAACGACCGCTCCGGCTTGCGCCTCAACGCCCTCTCCTGCGTGGCCCTGCCCACCTGCGGCCTCGCCCTCGCCGAGAGCGAACGCGTGTTGCCCGAGGTGTTGGAAAAATTCGAAGCCGTCCTCGACGAAAACGGCCTCCGCCACGATGCGATCAGCATCCGAATCACCGGCTGCCCGAACGGCTGCGCCCGCCCCTACCTCGGCGAGATTGGCTTCGTCGGCAAGGCGCCCAACAAATATGCGCTCTACCTCGGAGCCCGCTACGACGGCACCCGGCTCAACCGCCTTTATTCGCCGAGCACCACGATCGACAACGCTGTGGAAATGCTGCGTCCGGTCATCAAGCGCTACGCGCTGGAACGGAATGACGGCGAAGGCTTCGGCGACTTCTGCGATCGCGCCATCCTGCCAGCCGACGCCACCTTCCACAGCGTCGGCACCCAAGCCGCCGCCTGATAAAAACCGGGCCGTTTTCAGCCCCCCACAATGCGGTTCGCCGGGGCGGTTCTTGTCTTGCGCCGCGCAGCGTTTTTCGCG
>CAZVPK010000097.1:0-9682 GCA_964628505.1 uncultured Chthoniobacter sp. | reverse complement strand
GCAAGCGCCGATGCAAACGGCTTTGGGTATCAGTGATGGTAGCCGGTGCCTTCGGCGGGTGTGATCGACTCGGCGACGGGATGTTTATCGAAGTGGGCGATGGCCCGTTGGAAATCCTCCAGCAGGAGCGAGACGAGGTCGCGGGTGACGCCGTTGCGGACGAGGATGCGCTGGACGACGAGGTCCCGGCGGTTGTCCGGCATCGAGTAGGCGGGAACCTGCCACCCGCGGGTGCGCAGGCGGTCGGCGAGATCGTAGAGGTTGTAGGTGGTGCGGGCGTCGTCGCGGAGTTTCCAACTCACGCAGGGGATGCCTTTTTTCGGGTCGCCGTCGAAGAGAATCTCGAAGGGGCCGAGGCGCGGGAGTTCCCCGGCGAAGTGGCGGGCGGTGGCGTGGCAGGCCATGTGGACCTTGCGGTAGCCTTCGCGGCCGAGGCGGAGGAAGTTGTAGTATTGGGCGACGACCTGGCCGCCGGGACGCGAGAAATTGAGGGCGAGCGTGGGCATGTCGCCTCCGAGATAGTTCACATTGAAGACGAGGTCGGCGGGGAGGTCGGATTTTTCGCGCCAGACGATCCAACCGGCGCCGAGCGGGGCGAGGCCGAATTTGTGGCCCGAGGAGTTGATGGATTTCACGCGGGGGAGGCGGAAGTCCCATTCGAGTTCGGGAGCGCAGAAGGGGGCGAGAAACCCGCCGCTGGCGGCGTCCACATGGATGGGGATGTCGAGGCCGGTGGAACGTTGGAGGTCGTCGAGCGCGGAATGCACGGCGGCGACGGGCTCGTAGTCGCCGGTGAAGGTGACGCCGAGGGTGGGGACGACCCCGATGGTGTTCTCGTCGCAGCGGCGGACGACCTCCTCCGGGGACATGATCAGGCGGTCGCGCTCCATCGGGATTTCGCGGAGTTCGACATCCCAGTAGCGGGCGAATTTGTGCCAGCAGACCTGGACGGGGCCGCAGACGAGATTCGGGCGGTCGGCGGGTTTTCCCTGCGCGGAGCGGCGGGCGCGCCAGCGCCATTTCATGGCCATGCCGCCGAGCATGGCGGCCTCGCTGGATCCGACGGTGGAGCAACCGATGGTGGCGGCGGCGGCGGGGGAGTTCCACAGGTCGGCCAGCATGCGCACGCAGCGGCTCTCGATCTCGGCGGTCTGGGGATACTCGTCCTTGTCGACCATGTTTTTGTCGATGCACTCGTCCATCAGGCGGTGGATCTCGGGCTCCTCCCAGGTCTGGCAGAAGGTGGCGAGGTTTTGGCGGGCGTTTCCATCGAGCAGGAGTTCGTCGTGGACGAGCTGGTAGATCGCGGCGGGATTGCGCTCCTCGGCGGGGAAGCGATCCTTGGGAAGAGTCCGGGAAACGTCCTCGGAGGCGAAGACTTCGTCGTTGTTGGTGTCGTCGTGGAGAGGCATGGCGGATTTGTGGTTGGCGAGCGGGAGCGTCGTGGCCCGAGGCGCGGGTTTGTCAGGCGAAGGTTCTGAAATCCGTCGGGCGGGCGCACGCAAAAAGGGCCCCGTGGCGGCGGGGGACTCCCCTACCCTTCGGCGCGCGGATGCGATGCGAAGTAGGCGGCCTTGAGACGCTCGACGGTCACGTGGGTGTAGATCTGCGTGGTGGAGAGGCTGGCGTGGCCGAGGAGGGTCTGGACGCTGCGGAGGTCGGCGCCGTTGTCGAGGAGGTGCGTGGCGAAACTGTGCCTCAATTTGTGGGGGGACAGATCGGCGGGCAAGCCGGCCTGCCGGAGCCGCAGCTTGAGGAGGGAATGGACCGCGCGCGCCGAAATCCGCCGCCGGGATTTGTTGAGAAAAAGCGGGCCGGTTTCCACCCGCGCGGCGTGGCGGTATCGGGAGATCGCCTCGAGGGCGGGGCCTCCGACGGGACAAATCCGCTCCTTGGAGCCCTTGCCGAGAACCCTGGCGGTCTCGCCGATCGGATCGACATCCTTCACATCCAGGCCGACGAGTTCGGAGAGGCGCATACCGGTGGAGTAGAACAATTCCAGGATCGCGGCGTCGCGGGAGGCGGTCCATGCGGCGGCCTGGCGGCTTTTTTCGAATTTCGCGGGCGCGTCGAGCAATGTGCCCACCTGCGCGGTGGTCATGAATTTCGGGAGGCGCTTCGCGGGTTTCGGCAACTGCACCTCGAGCAGGGTGTTTTTCTCCACCTCGCCGCGCATGTGGAGGAAGGCGTAGAAAGACCGCAGGGCCGCGAAACGAAGGCGAACGCTGGCCCGGGCCATGCCGGCCTTCATCAACTCGAGCATCCAGGCGCGGAACTGGGCCGCTCCGAACGAGGCCCAGGACCCGTCGGGACGGAACCGGCGGAACGCCTCCAAGGAGGTGCGGTAGGATCGAACGGTGCGGGGCGAGGCGTTTTTTTCCGCCTCGAGGTAGCGCAGGAATTCGAGCGCAAGCCGGTCCGGTTTTTGTTTTTTTCCGGACTGGGCCTGCGAGTTCTTCAAATCGTGGCGGGCTGGAGCATGATCGCCGTGCGGCGGGTCTGCGAGCCGTCGGGCGAAACGGCCTCGATGGAAACCTCGCCGCGCCCGTCCTCGAAACGAAGCGTGTGCTCGAAGGATCCGTCGTCGGCCACATCGACGCGGCGGCCCGCGACGACGAGGCGGGCGCCGGGATCGGTTTGGCCGCGAAGGGTGATTTCCGCGCGCAGGGCGAGATCCGGTGCGGCGGCGCGGGCGGAGGCGAATCCGAAGGAATCGAGGGATCCGCCCCAGCTGCTCACGCTTCCGCCCGCTGCGGCGCCCCAACTGGACATCGCGGAGGAGGTCCAACCCGACAGGGCGGCGAGTTCGAGGCTGGAAAGATTGAGCCCGCTCCAGGAGGAGCCGACGGCCGCGAGCCAACTGCTCAACTGATTCCACGAGGCGAGGGTTTCCATCGAGCCGGTTTCAAACCCCGACCAGGAGGATTGCGCCTGCAAAAGCTCCGAGGCGCCGGGTCCCCAGCTGCTTTGGGCGGCCACGCTCCAGCTGGAGAGCCAACTGGACAGGCCCTGCGCGAGGCGCTCGGCGAATTCCGCGGAGCCGAAGCTCCGGGATCCGGAGGCAAACTCGGCGCCGAGTTCCCGGAACATGCTGAAAAGGCTGCTCTCGGCCTGGCCGAGCTGGAGGCGGCCGACGAGTTCGCCGAGTTCGCCGGAGCCCAGACGCTCGCGCAGGCGTTGGTAAATGGCGGAGTGGATTTCCTCCGAGCCCCACTGGGCGCTCGAAAGCTGGCCCACGAATTCGCTGCCGAGGAGAGTGACGAGAATCGCCATCTCGCGCTGCTGGAGCGGAAATCCGGACGAGACGCCGGCGCTCGAGAGCGACTCCTGGAGCTGCGCGAGGGCGGAGACGAGGTTTTTTTCGCCCGACATCGAGTGCGTGATCGTCTCGACGAGGCGCTGGAAACTCATGTGGAGGGGAATCGTCGCGAAGTTGAATTGATCGGATTCGGACAGGCGGTTGCGCGGCGTGCCGACGGGCATCGAGCGCGCGATGGATTTCCAGGCCCGCCCGCGATAGTAGCCGATCTCGACGGTGTAGGTTTTTCCGGCCTCCTTGACCGGCACATACCAGTTGCGGGTCTCGAAGGGCACGGAGATTTCCTGGACGACTCCGCCGTCGCCAACCTCGACGCGGAGGTGGCAGGGGCCGCCGGGATGGCGGGAGATGTCGATGTCCCAATAGGTGAAAAGCCAGTTCGGATCCTGGGCGACGAGAAAAACGGTGTCCGTGCCGTAGCCGTGAGGCAGGGAGCCAAGAGCCTCGAGATCGGCCTTCGGCTTCGCCTTCGAGCGGGGCGCGCGCTTGGCGGGCTCCTTCGCGGCGGACTTCGATGTGGCGGGGGACTTTGCCTTGGGGGACGGCGAGGCGCTGGTTTTCGATGCGGGCCGGCCGGCGGCCTTCGAAGCCGCTTTGGTGGCGGCTTTGGCGGCTTTCGGCTTCTCCCCGGCTTTCTCCGTTTTTTTGATCATGATGGCTCGGAACTGGGGCGGATGATGGTCCTCTTTAAAATCCACATCAATGGGTTGCAAGCCCTATTGACCCGCGGCGGCTTCGATGTGGTTGGAACAGTTCAAAGGCCCATCAAATCACGGCGCAGGAGGTCCAGCGCGGACTGAGTGGCGAGTTGTTTGAACGTGGCGCGATCGACGGAGAATTTTTTTTCGACGGCGAGCGGTTGCCCGCCTGGGCGCGCGAGGGCGATGAACACGAGGCCGACGGGTTTGCCGGGGGAACCGCCGCCGGGGCCCGCGATGCCGGTGAGCGAGAGGGCGAAATCGGCGCGGGCCTTGCGCCGGGCGCCCTCGGCCATGGCGACCGCCACATCGGGGTCCACCGCGCCGCGGGAGGCGATCAACTCCGCGGGAACCCCGAGGAGTTCGGTTTTCGCCTCGTTGGAATAGGTGACGAAGCCCTCGCGAAAGACCGCCGAGGATCCGGGCACATCCGTGAGGCGGCTGGCGAGCAGGCCGCCCGAGCAGGATTCGGCGGTGGAAACCGTGAGACCCCGCTTGGAAAGGGCCTCGACGATCCATTCCTCGATCCCCCCGCCCTCCGCGGAAACCAGGTTCGGGCCGAGCGCCGAGACGACAGCGGGCTCGACGGCGTCGAGAAGCGCCTTGTCGCCGATGAGGCGGAAATCGACCTCGTTGGGGCGCGCGCAATAGCCGACCTCGAGGGCGGGATTTTTCGAGAGTTCGAAGCCGACGAGTTTTTCCACAGCGCTCTCGCCGAGGCCGACCACCCGGTAGACCCGGCACTCGCGGGCCTCGAGGCCGGCGGCGAGGCGCCGCAACAGCGGCAACGCCCCGTCGTCGAACATCGGCTGGAGCTCGCGGGGCGGACCGGGCAGGAGAAAGATGTGCGGCGAGGCCCAGGAGGGCTGCGCGACGGCTGGAAAATACAGGCCCGGCGCGGTGCCGAACCGGTTCTCGAAAACCGTGGCGCCGTCGGGCACCATCGTCTGGCGGAACATGCGCTCGACGGGTTCCCGGCCTCGCGCGGCAAGCATCGCCTCGATCCGGGCGCGGATTCCCGGGCTGGGGCGGAGTTTTCTTCCAAGAAGTTCGGAGACCGCCTCGCGCGTGATGTCGTCCGTGGTGGGGCCGAGCCCGCCGGTGATGACAAGAATGTCGGCGCGTCCGCAGGATTCGATCACGGCCTCGCGGATGGCGGGACCGTCGGGAACGGTGGTCTGGCGCGACACGCGCAGGCCGAGGGGAAAAATCCGTTTGGCGATCCAGCCGGCGTGGGTGTTGACGACGCTGCCGAGAAGCAGCTCGGTGCCGATATTCAGGACCTCGACGGTCATCTCGCCGCCACGCCGCAGGTGATCGCGTCCATCCAACCCTTCACCAGCGCGTGGCGTTCGCCGTCGGCGTCCATTTCGTAGACATAGAGAAGATTGGCGAGGAGCCGCAGGAGGAACTGGCGGGGAGTCGCCGGCAGGAGATGGCACTCCTTGAACTCGATACCCTGTCGGCCGAGGATCGAGCGCATGTCGTCCCGGCCGAGAATCCGGCCGCCGTGGAAGGGATCGAAATAGACATCGCCGTGCCGCGCGATGAAATGGCCGGGGAGGTTGATGCCCTCGATCTTCATCGCCGCGCGCGAGCCGACCATCATGTAGACGAGCGAGAGCGTGATCGGAATGCCGAGCCGGGAGGAGAGCACGTGGGGGAGGAGGGAGTTTTTCTGGCAGTAGTAGCGTTCGGAGTTTCCGCGGAACGCCAGTTCCTCCGAGAGGAACCGGCCGAGAAGCTGCACGCGCTCGACGTTGGTTCCGGCGGCGTGGATGCGGGAAAGGAACTCGACCCCCCATTCGTTGACACGGTCCTCGTGAACGTCTGTGGGAACGGCCGGTTGGAGCGCCCGGGCTAGCAGCCACGCGGCCTGCTCGATATCGAATTGCTCGCCGCCGAAATGGCAAAGGAGCGAAAAATCGTCCCTCGAGGCGCGGGCCAGAAGAGTCCTGAGAACCTTGCGCGCGGGATTGGCGACGATCGGATTCGGGCTCTCGGCGAGACGCTCGATCGCGCCGGGATCGTCCTCGGCGATGATCTGGAACTGCTCGGTGACGAGCCGGTGTGTTTCGGGGTCCGCGTCGCCCAGAAGGCGGGCCAGGGCATCCTCGTTGTCAACCATTGTGCCGACAACTAAAGGCGGGTTTCCCCCCATTGCAAGCGGGGACTTGGACGGCGAGGATTGTTTTTTTCCGCCGGGATTATTTTTTCGGAAGGGTGACGAAAACCTTGCCGTTCCTGTAATCCATGGAGAGGCGGTCGGCTTGCACGGGGCCCGGCAGGGTCATGGCGCGGGTCGAGGTGGAGGAGCGCCCCGCCTGCGCGTTCGGTCCGTTCGGATTCTCCTCCAGGCGCGCGGTGATGGCGAGGAACCGGTCGTTCTCGACCTTGACGGAAATATTTTTCGCCATGTCCTCGGGAATCGGCGCGGAGAGCACATAACTGTCCGGCAACTCCTGGAGCTCGAAGGCCTGGACGGGATCGGATGCGGCGGGAGGGGCGACCCGCGAAAGCAGGGAGGAGAACAAATCCCCGCCGGCCCCGGGGTCGTTGGCGAAGTCGTCCATCCGGCGCGACAAGGCGGCCATTTGCTCCATCACCTTGTCGCGAACCGCGCCAGCGGAATCCCCTCCCCCGCCCTCGAGCAGGCCCGAGGCGTCGAGAAGCCGGCGGGCCGTTTCGGTGACGTCGGCAAGATTCGAAGGCGGAGAGGCGGGTGGAGAACCCGGCGCGCGCTTGGGAACCGTGACCACCAGTTCGTCGATTCCCGGATTTTTTCGAGGGACGGCGTTCGGAGCGGCCTCGGGGAGTTCGATGCGCTGGGTGTGGCGGGCCCCGCCGGGGAGGCTGCCCGACTCGATGACGAGGGTGTTTCCGGCGAGCCGGGTGTCGAGGACGGGGGCGTCCATGGACCGCACGCGGACGATATAGGCGTCGGGCTCCTCGCGGATTTCCAAATTTCCGGACCAGAGTTCCTGGCCGGCTTCGCAATCGAGCACGGCGGGCAGGGACAGGAGAAGAATCGCAGCGAATCGGATCGGGTTCATAACGGCATCAAAAAAGACAAGTCCGCCCGGGTCGCGTTCAATTTGAAACCGCGTGGAGTTTTTTCGGGGGATTCCTTGAGGCGTGGAGGCCAGGGGTTAGTCTTCGGATCGACATGTCCGTGCTTGTTCCAATGTGTGCCGCCTTTCTTTACGCGGCGGGTTCCCTCGGGATGAAGCGGGCGATGGAGCGGGGCGCCTCGCCTTGGCGGGTGACGGCGGTTTCCAATCTCGCGATCGCGGCCTGGTCGCTGCCGCTCTTTTTTCTTTTCCCGGGAACGTGGAACACCGAGGCCGCGCTGGCGGCTGTCCTGGCGGGGGCGGCGCTGTTCGCCGGTCGGATTTTCGCGGTCAAGGCGCTCGAGCACGGCGATCTCTCGGTGGTGGCTCCGTTGCTGGCCTTGAAGACATTGCTCGTCGCCCTGCTTTCGATGCTGACACGGCCGGAATCGGTGGACATGCGCCTGCTCGGGGCGGCGGCGCTGGCCACGGCCGGGGTGGCGCTGGTGCAAAAAAGCCCCTCGACGGGATTCGCGGCCCACCGCAAGGCGGTGGCCTGCGCCGCGGCGGCGAGCCTGCTTTTCGCGATCACCGATGTGATTGTCCAAAAATTCGCCTCCCGCATGGGGATCGGATTTTTCCAGCCGGTCATGTTTCTCGCGGTCTGCCTGTTTGTGCCCTTCCTGCGGCGGGGCGGCGCGACACCGGCCGGCGCCGGCAAGCCGATGCTTCTGGGCTCCGCGGTTCTCGGCCTGCAAACCACGATGGTTCTGGTGGCCATCGGCGTCACCGGCCAGGCGACCCTGGTGAACATCGTCTATTCCACGCGCGCGCTTTGGGGCGTGGCGGTGGATTTTTTCTCGGGAGGAAAAACCGTTCGCCTGCTGGCGGGATGGAGGATCGCCGGAGCGGCGCTGCTCGTCGCGGCCGTGGCGGTGGCCCTGCTCAAATAGGAAGGCTCACGCCAGGCCGCCGCAGCATCCGTCGCGATGGCCGGAGTCCAGATACATCGCGAACCCGGCCCCGCCGCGCGCCGCGACCTCGACGGTGAATTTTTGCCGCTCGGCGGGCGTCATCGGCGTTTTCGAAGCCGCCAGCGCGGCCTGCTCGAGGTAGTCCATTTTGTCGATGCCCACCACATGGGTGCAGACCTGCGGGTAGCTGAGGCTGTAGCGCATCACGGTCTCGGCGGTGACAAGACCGTGCAAATGCGCGCGCTTGCTGCCGCCGAATCCCTTCATGCCCAGGCAGGCCACGTTGCGTTTGACCAACTCGGGCATGACAACCTCCTCGAAGCGGCGGGAACTGAGGGCGCCGAGGGCCGAGACCGGCATGAGCGTGGCATCGAAGTCGAACCCGCCCTCGAGAATCTTCAGGTGCGCCTCGGGGTCCGTGTGGCCGGTGAATCCGGTGAAGCGCACCTTGCCCTGTTTTTTGGCCAGTTCGAGCGCCTCGATCACGCCGCCGGGCGCGTAGGCGCGCTCGACCTCGGCGACATTTTCGATCTGGTGGATCATCCAGAGGTCGAGAAAGTCGGTCTTCAAGCGCCGGAGCGAATCGTCGAGCATTTTCATCGCCCCCTCGCGACCGCCCTCGGGGAAGGGCTTGCTGTGCGTGCAGACCTTGGTCATCAAAAAAACCTTCTCCCGCCGCCCCTCCAGCGCGCGACCCATCCACTCCTCGGCCTCGCCGTTGCGGTAGTCCCAGGCGTTTTCGAAAAAATTCACGCCCAGGTCGATCGCCCGCCCGGCGATGCGCCGCGCCTCCTCCACGCTCTCGGCCCCGCCGAGCGTGAGCCCGCCGACACCGAGCACGCTGAGCATCTCGTCGTGCCGACCGAATTTGCGTTTCGGAATCGAATTGGGTTCCGCCGCCTTGGCGTGGGACAATCCGAAAAAAGGGACCGCCCCGGCGGCGCCGGCGACGGAGCGGAGGAAATCGCGCCTGGAGAGCTTCATGACGCCAGTAAACGCCGCGGGCCCGCGCGGTCAAGCCATCGATTGGGCGAACGGCGCGGATCGGCCCGAGGGGCAAGGCCCGCCTTGGTCAACGGCCAAGGAAACGGGCCATCGCGAAGATCGGGGCTGAAGGCCGGGCCCATGTCGAGAATCGTGACGCCAATGCCTCCAAGGCGGGGGATCTTCGAAGGCGATTGTGGAGGTCAGGCGTCCCGCCGGACATCGAACGATTTCCGCCCTGCGGGCGGGACGCCCGCACCACGATCCGGAAGCCGGGCCTTCATCCCTTTGGCGGGGCGTTGACAAAAGGCCACGCCCGGCGCTTTGCGAGGAGGGCTCCGCTTGTCGGAGCCGTATCAGTGGGTTTGCGCGTGCCGTCCCGGACCTGACAAAACCCGCGCGCCAGCGCATTGGTTCCAAGGGAAAGACGAAGGTTTGGCCCGGGAGGGCAACCGGAGCGAAGCGGAGAAGCAGGTCCCTCCTGCGAACCGGTTTGGCTTCGCGTTGCGCCAGGAGGGCTCTGCTTGTCAGAGCCGCATCGATGTGTTGGCGCGGGCCGCTCCGGACCTGACAAGCAGGTCCCTCCTGCGAACCGGTTTAGTTTCGCGTTGCGCCAGGAGGGCTCTGCTTGTCAGAGCCGCATCGATGGGTTTGCGC
>CAZVPK010000096.1:0-9780 GCA_964628505.1 uncultured Chthoniobacter sp. | reverse complement strand
CCCGCGCGCCGGCGCCTTCGTTCCATGGGAAGGACGAACGCTTGGCCCGGGGTGGGCACCCAATCGCCGACGGTAGGCGCTCGGGAGTCTGCCGCAGGCAGCCCGCAGGGTGGAGCGCAACGAAGAAGCGGGTCCCACCAGGGCGTTTCGTGCGAATCGGCGCCTCTGGTCGAATCATCCATCGCGAGCGACGGGCCGGAAGCCCACGCCCGGCGGCCTCAACAGTAAACAAGCAACTGGCGTTGCAGGGAGGCGCTCGAGTTGTAGTTCCGGATTTTTTTGATCGTGTTGTCGTCGAGGTGGTATCCCTCCGCGACTAGAAGAACGCCGGTGGGGCTGTAGATGCCGCTCGCGAGCTGCATGCCCACATCGAGCTCGTCCACCATCACTTCCCGCACCAACCGCGGCAGCGGGGTGGCCTGCGCGCAACGCAGGAACAAGCGCGCGGCGTCGGGATCGAACGCCGTGCCGGACTGCTCGAGAATGCGGTCCACCGCCTGCTCGTGCGGAAGCCCGCAGGTGACATAGTAGACCACCACCGCGAGGCAGCGCGCGGTCCAGGGGATCATCTCGCCGGCCAGCCCGTCGGGGAATCCGCTGCCGTCGAATCGTTCGTGGTGCGCGCGGATCGTGTCGCCCACGGGTTTGAGCAGGTCCACAAAGGAGGCGAGGGTCTGGCCGTGGATCGTGTGGTTCTGGAAAACCGTCTTCAACTCCGGCGGCGTGTCCTCGAGGTCGTTCTGGACCGACATCATGAAACCGGGAGGGACGTTGGTGAGGCCGATGTCGTAGAGGCGCGCGCTCACTTCCAGCACGTGCTTCTGCTCGGCGTCGAAATAATGCGTCGCGGCCATGGCCTCGCAGATTTTGGTGGCGGCCTTCGCCTGCTCGCCGAGGAGCGGATTGAAGGTGCTGAGGATGCGCTGGCAGAGCTCGAGCGAGCGGCCGAAGTTGGTTTTCAGCGCCTCGTGGGAGATGTCGATCTCGCGCTTGCCGGCCTCCAGCTCCTTGAGCTGGCGCTCGAGTTTCGCGTTGGCCTCCGAGAGCTTCTGGTTGAGGTCGAGCGTGGTCTTTTCGAGCCGCCGGTTGGATTCGATGAGTTCGTAGCGCTGGACGGCGTTGTGGAGGGTCGCCATCATTTCCGCGGAAATCCAGGGCTTGGTGACGAAGCGGAAAATTTCGCCGCTGTTGACGGCGGCCGTGACGACATCGAGGGACTTGATGCCGGTGACGAGGATTCGCGAGGCCGAGGGCTGGATCTGCGCGAAGCGGTGGAGAAGGTCGGCTCCCAGCATGTCGGGCATGTTGTGGTCCGCGATCACGACGGCGAACCGGCGGTCGAGCGCGTATCGGAGCGCCTCCTCGGCGCTGGTGGTGGTGACCGACTCGTAGCCGGAGCGGGTGACGAGGTCCTCGAGGACCTTGAGAATGAGGGGATCGTCGTCGATCGAGAGGATGGAGAGCGGGGCGGGTTTCACGGTTTCGGGGTGTGGTTCAGGGTTTCAAATCGATGCGGGGCAGGACGAGAAGCACATGGCAGGCCGGTCCCGGGGAGTCGGGACGGAAAAAGATTCCGCCGCCGATTTCGGCGAGGATTTTTTCGGCGTTGGCCATCGAAAGGTCGCCCGCGGTCCCGGCCACGAGGTATTCGTCGATCTCCGCGGCCGATTCCACCGGGCAGGGCAGGCGGAAGGAGAGCGCCACGGAGCGGACCGGCAACTCGGGGGTGATGTCCTTCGCGATGGTCGCCAGTTGGGCGGTCGCCAGCACCGAGACGGGAATCTCGATGCGGCCGGCGGGGAACAGGTCGCGGATCCGCGAGGCCACCGCGAGCATGGCGACGCGGAAGGGATACTCCGCCACCCGCACGTTCACCGGCGCGGAGGGGGGCTCGAAGGAAATTCGGGCCGTCTTGGGAAAAACCAGTCTCAGCAGGTCGAGTTCGGAGGCCACCAGGGTCTCGAGGTCGTGGTAGCCGGGTTCACGCTCCGCGACATTGAGGTGGATCTGCGTCGCCCGGCCGAGGATTTCCTTGATGCGCTCGGTGCCCTCGGCGATCTCCCCCAGCCTCTCGGCGGACTCGGACCCCTCTTCGGCGGACTCGCGCAGGAACTCGAGGTTGAAATAAATCCCGGTGAGGACGTTGTTGACTTCGTGGATGAGGCCGGGGGTGAGTTCGGAGTTGATCTCGTTGCTCACGCGCTTGAGCACGCGGGCCGCCTCCTCGCGGTGCTCCACCGAGGATTCGTTGGCGGCGGGGGATTGCATGGCGACACCCATAAGCTCAAAAACGCGGGAATCGCGGCAAGCAGAAAATCACCGGCCGGGGAGCCTCGGACCGCCGCGTCATCGCGGCGGAGGAGGGGGCGGCGGCGGCGCGAGGGTGGCGAAGGCCTCGTGGGCCACGAAGCCCGCGAAGAGCCTCGGGCTTTGCAGGATCACCTGGTTGCCGCTCGCGGCTTCGCGCTTTCCGCCCTGCGGAATGGTGGGGCTGATGTAGCGGATGTTCAAACCGGACCCCGCGAACACCGTGGCCATCTCGGCCACGTCGGGTTCGGCCGTGTCGAGAATGCCGTCCGCCATCCAGATGACCTCCATGTTGCGGAGGTCGACGATTTTGGCGCGCACTCCGATCGCGATCGGGCGGTAGGGCCGGAAGACCGTGAAGTCGACGAACATCGCCGCGTCCGCCGCATATTTTTGGCGGAGGGCCTTGATCACGTCGTTGGGGATGACCGCCGTGGAGGAGATGGACTCGCGGCCGGTGAGGTCGAGCATTTCCTGCCGGGAGACGTCGACGATCTCGTATTTCACCACCTTGGACAACTCGCCGCGGAAGATGCCGTCCATGTCGCGTTGCACGTCGTCGATGGGACGGTTGGCGTGGATGGGCAGCATGGCGAGGCGGCGCATGCCCGCGGGCCAGGCGATGCCGGAGACCACCTCCTGAGGCGGAGCGGTCATGGTGGGCTGGGAGAGCTTCTTGATGCGGCCGGTGGTGGCGGGGGCGCTGGATTTGTCGTTGACCGTGCGCGAGTTTCCGGCGTTCTCGCAACCGGTGAACACCATGCCGGCGATCAGGCCGGCCAGAAGGGCCATGCGGGAAAATGGGAAGGACATGGGCTGTAGCGTAGCATTTTCCGTGCCTTCGACAAAGCGGGGCTCCGACAAATCCGGGGATTTTAAGCGGAAATGCAATCCGATTCTCCTGAATGGATTAAGAGGATTCATCCCGGAAGTTCACCTTCGGATAGGTCTCCAGGTAGGCGGCGATTTCCCGGGTGAAGACGTCGCCGAACTCGGCGAGCTTGCGTTCGCCGATGCCCGCCACGCCCTGCAAATCGGAGGCGCGGAGGGGATACTCGCGGGCCATCTGGCGGAGGGCGTTGTCGCCGAGGACGACGTAGGCGGGGACGCCGCGCTCGTCGGCGAGGCGCTTGCGGAGTTTGCGCAAGCGGTCGAAGAGCGTTTCGTCGCACTCGATCTCGCCCACGCGCGGACGGGCGGAGGTTTTTTTGGAAACCATGGGCTTGGAGAGGCTGATCACGCGGCGGGATTTGAGCGCGTCGAGGCCGGCGCCGGTGAGGGCGATGACGGGGAATTGTCCGGCCTCCTGCTCGAGCAGGCCGGCGCGGAGGAGTTCGCGGCCGATCGCGCCCCACTCGGAGCGGGAGAGTTCCTTGCCGATGCCGTAGGTGCTGAGTTGGTCGTGGCCCCAGCGGCGGATTTTTTCGGTTTCCGCGCCGGTGAGGATTTCGATGAGGTGGTTGAGGCCGACGCCGAAGCGCCCGCCCTGGCGCACGCGGTAGACGCAGGAGAGGAGTTTCTGGGCCTGGGTGGTGGCGTTGTAGCTCTCGCGCGGCTCGAGGCAGTTGTCGCAGGAGTTGCAGTTCGCCTCCGGGTAGGTTTCGGCGAAGTAGGCGAGCAGCTCGCGGCGCCGGCAGGCGGGGCACTCGGCGTAGTGGAGCATGAGGCGGAGCTGCTCGCGGGCGATGCGCTGCTCGTGCTCGCCGGTCATCTCGTCGATGAAGTGGGTCTGCTTCGCCGCGTCGCCCGCGCTGTAGAGCAGGAGGCAATCGGCGGGCAGGCCGTCGCGGCCGGCGCGGCCGGTTTCCTGGTAGTAGCCCTCGATGTTTTTCGGGAGGTCGTGGTGGATGACCCAGCGGACATTGGGTTTGTTGATTCCCATGCCGAAGGCGATGGTCGCGCAAACGATGCGGGTCTCGTCGCGGATGAAGAGGTCCTGGTTGCGCGCGCGCTCGGCGTTCGTGAGACCGGCGTGGTAGGGAACGGCCGGGAAACCGCGCTCCGAGAGGCTCTCCGCGAGGCGGTCGGCGGTGGAGCGCGTGGCGCAATAGACGATGCCGCTGTCCATCGGGCGCTTCTGGATGAACGCGACGATCTGGCGGACGGGCTGGTCCTTCGCGGTCACGCGGTAGGAGAGGTTCGGCCGGTTGAAGCTCGCCACGAAGACGGCGGGGTTTTTCAACCGGAGATGGTGGATGATGTCCTTGCGCACGCGCTCGGTGGCGGTGGCGGTGAGGGCCATCACGGGGATGTCGGGCAGCAGGCCGCGCAGCTTGGCGATCTGGCGGTATTCGGGCCGGAAGTCGTGGCCCCATTCCGAGATGCAGTGCGCCTCGTCGATCGCGATCGAAGTGACATTCCAGGCGCGGAGGTTTTCCTGCCAGTGGTCGAGCATGAGCCGCTCGGGCGCGGCGTAGAGGAGCCGGTAGCGGCCCGCGTGCAGGCCCGCGAGGCGTTCCTTGGCCTCCTTCGCGCCGAGGGAGGAGTTGAGAAAGGTGGCGTCCACGCCGGCGGATTCGAGTTGGCTCACCTGGTCCTTCATGAGCGCGATGAGCGGGGAGACGACCAGCGTGAGACCGTCGCGCATCAAGGCGGGGAGCTGGAAGCAAAGCGACTTGCCGCCGCCGGTGGGCAGGAGCGCGAAGGTGTCGCGGCCCGCGAGCGCGGCCTCCATGATCTCGCGCTGGAGCGGACGGAACGCGTCGTAGCCGAAAACGGATTTCAGTTTTTTGGCGAGAGGGTCGGCGGGCACCTGCGCAAATTCGGGGATTGCGCGGCGCGAATCGAGTGCAAAACTCGGGTCATGGAAACCCTGCCCCGCATCGCCGCGAAAGCCCCCGTGAAAGCCGCCCTCGAGGAGGGCAAGGATTATTGGTATTGCACCTGCGGACTCTCCGCGAACCAGCCGTTCTGCGACGGTTCCCACAAGGGAACGGGATTCGCGCCGCAAAAATTCACGGCGGAAAAAACCGGCGACGCCTGGCTGTGCCAATGCAAGCACACGGCCAACGCGCCGTTCTGCGACGGCTCGCACAAGGGCCTGTAGAAAAAACCGCGCGGGGGAGTTTTTCGACCCCCGCCCCTCTTCCACCGCGCCTTCCACCGCGGCCTGTCGCCGGCGGGGTCCGCGAACGTAGCGGAATCCGGAACGGATTTCGATCCGCTGGAGTTGAAGGCGAGCGGGCTTGCGGCGGGAGTGGATGGTTTTATCCCGGAGTCGCCCAGGGATTCAGAATCCGGGCGGCGGAGCCTGAAAAATCTTTGGTATTGCGAGTCACGACGGTCAGATTGTGGACGAGGGCGGTGGCCAAAATCAGGCAATCCCGGAAGGGACGCGTGCGTTCGGCATGAAGCTCCGCACATTTTCCGGCGATTTCGGGGGTCACAGGCAGAGTGCGCTTGGAAAATGCAGATCGCACTTTGGTGTCATACCAAGTCTGGAGAATTTCCCCGTGTTTCGGATCACGGCGGCGCGCCAGTTCGATTCCGAGGCGGATTTCCATCAAGGAAATGACGCTCAAGTGGCACGATTCCGGGGATTGCGCTGCCTGCCATGCCGCCACGCGCGCATCGCATTTCGCTCCCCGACGAAGTTCCGAAACGACATTGGTGTCCAGAAGGAAATCAGGCATCGAGATTCGCGGGTTGCGGGAGGTCTTTCAGTTCGGGAATTTCGAGAGGAATATCCCCCGCGGCATCGTCGCGGAGGAGGTCGAGAAGGGTGGTCGCCTCTGCGGGAGATGTTTTTCCCACCTCTTTCCGGACCAAACCGGCCAGCCAACTCGAGAGGGATTTGCCCTCATCCACAGCCCGATGGCGTGCCTCCCGGCATAATTCGTCGTCCAGTGTGATCGTGACATTCATCGTGTTTTAGTGTTACACGGAAACACGGCACGGCAAGGATTTTTCCAGAACCAAAACTTCACTCACCACACCTTCCACCAAGGTTTGTCCTCTGCGGGGGCGTCGTCTTGGTTTGCGGGTGCGGTTGATCCACCGGTGCCGCTGGAGTTGAAGGCGAGGAGGTTTTCGGTGGAACAGCCGAGTTTCATGCGGCCGCCGGTGGCTTTGAAGTTGCAGGAGCGCCTCCGTTGCCCGCTTTCGCGGGGTAGCAAGCCCGGTCGGTTTGACTTTCAAAAAGTCTGCCTGATTGACATTAGGTCGTCTAAATGTAAAACAAACTTCCAATGATTACTCGGCCAATTTGGATGCAGCGACTGGAGAGGGCGTGGCAGGAGGTCCCTTTGGCTTGGCTCGCGGGAGTGCGGCGCGCGGGTAAGACGGTTCTGGCTCGGGAATTTGCCGATTCGGAGTTCCTGAACTGCGATTTGCCCAGCGAGTCGCGGCGTTTGGAGGACCCCGAGGCGTTTTTCAAGTCGATGCGCAAGCCGTTGGTGGTCCTTGACGAGGTCCATCAACTGCCCGATCCGAGTCGAATTTTGAAAATTGCGACGGATGCCTTCCCGCATTTGCGCGTGCTGGCGACTGGGTCGTCCACGCTGGCAGCGAGCCGGAAGTTTCGGGACACGCTCACGGGGCGGAAGCGCGTGGTGGCGCTGACTCCGGTGCTCGCGGAGGAGATGGAAGCCTTTGGCATCGCGGACATGGAAGCGCGCATTTTGCGGGGAGGCCTGCCGCCGATGCTCTTGAGGGATGGCCTCGACTGGGAGTTTTATTCCGAATGGCTCGATTCGTATTTCGCGAGGGATGTCCAAGAGCTTTTTCATATCGGAAAGCGGGCCGAGTTTTTGCGAATGGTGTCGCTGGTTCTCCGGCAGAGCGGCGGGTTGCTGGAGATCACGAGCTTGGCGAAGCACACCGGAGCGAGTCGGCCTACGGTGATGAACTGGCTGGATGTGTTGCAAATCACCCAAGTCGCTAGATTGGTGCGGCCATTTTCCGGCGGAGGCCGACGCGAGATCATCGCGCAGCCGAAGCTCTATGCTTTTGATACAGGATTCGTCTGCCATGCGCGGGGGTGGGAGCGCTTGCGGCCAGAAGATTTCGGGGGTCTTTGGGAACATTTGGTCTTGGACACTCTGGTGGCGGCCCCGGCCCGCGAGATTCTGTTCTGGCGAGACAAATCCCAACGCGAAATCGACTTCGTTATTCCCCGCGCTCGCGATGCCGTGGATGCCATCGAGTGCAAGTGGACACCTTCGGCATTCGATCCGGAAAACCTCTCCGCCTTCCGATCGATTTATCCAAACGGTCGAAATGTCGTGTGCTGCCCGAATCTCACCAAACCCTACCAGCGGCATTTTGGCGATTTGCTTGTCGAGTTCGTGGGCCCACAAGAATTGAGGCTCATGGTTCGGAAACAGGACACCTGAAATTCTGCATCCGCCCCCGCTTGCTCACCACACTTTCCACCACGGCTTGTCGTCGGCGGGGGAGTCGCCTTGCGCGTTTCCTGTAGCGGAATCCGGAACGGATTTTGACCCGCTGGCGTTGAAGGCGAGGAGGTTTTCGGTGGAGCGGTCGAGTTTCATGCGGCCGCCGGTGGCTTTGGTGACTTCCTGGCCGAGGCCGATGTTGTCGAGGCGGGTTTCCACATCAAGGACGCTGAGTCCTTGGGAGTCGAACTCGCGGGGCCAGACGGCACTGATTTTTTCGGTGTCGGCGAAGTCGGTTTGGAGTTTTTGGAAGTCGTCGGCGCTGATGCCGGAGAACTCCAGACGCTTCATGGCTCCGAGGTCGGTTTCCGTGACCCAGCGGGCGATGACTTTGCCGAGGATGGCGGGGACTCCGTCGGATTTCTCGGGGCGAAGGGTGCGCTCGAGCGCATCTTGACGGGCCTCTGCGAGCTCTGGAAGTGGACTTCCGATTTTGTCGGGGCTTTCAAACGAGTCGATGGCGATGACTTCTCCTGTGTCGGTCCTGATGGCTCGGAGGGCTCCGCGAAGGGTGAAGACATTCTGTGGCGGGATGCCGTGGAGGGTTTCGCGTCCGATGTGGCGGAGGGTAAGTTCGCCGATGATTTCAAAATTCCCGACCATGCCGGGAGGGACGGTTTGGATTTGGAGACCGCGGGCGGATTCTTCAAGGAGCGTGGAGGCCCGTTCGCCATCGGGGCCGCCGATTCGAATCGAGAGGCGAGGAGAATTATGGCGTTGGACCAGTTGGCGCATGGCGAGTGCGTTTTTCGCTGCGGGCGCGCCTTTTTCGACTTCGGCGGAAATGCGCACGCGATAGATGCCATCGGGGTCGAGCCCTGAGTCGAGGATCTTGTATTGCTTCACATGGCCGAAGGCCGAGCCGAGCACCTGATCGTATGAGAGCGTGAAATTTTCGACTTGGGTTGTTCCAAGAACATCAAGTCCTGTTCCCTGGCGAACGGCCTCTCGAAGGGCGTCGGCCAGTGCAATCTCGCGGGCGTTTGGCAGATCGCCTGCGGCGCGGCCTTCTGCGGTTACGCCGAAGGCGTGGAGTGGAATGCCAAGCGCGGCGAGAGCACAGAGGGATAGGATGATTTTTTTCATAATGTGACTTCCTGTTTCGGAGTTTTCCAAAGGCTCCCGATGGGAAGGGCCAGCAGGTTGTTTCCCGAGGCGAGTCTTTGTCGTCCCGTGTAGAGAATGATTCCCCGCACGAAATCCTTCCCGGCCATCGCGGCGAGAGTCTCCAACCCGCGCCAGTCGCGGCTTCCGAGATCGGAGGAACATTTCACCTCGATTCCGGCGATTCGACCGTCCGGTGCCTCCAGCACGAAATCCACTTCGTGGCCGGAGACATCGCGGAAATGGTGGAGGGTCGGACGCGTGCGGCTCCAGGAAATCTGTTTCACCAATTCCATCGCCACAAAATTTTCCACCACCGCACCGGCGCGATTGCGATCCTTCGCGAGGGCTTTGGCATCCACGCCCCTTAAGTGGCAGGCCAGGCCGGAGTCGTTCAAATAGGTTTTCGGAGCCTTGATGAGGCGCTTTTCGAGATTCCTGTGCCAACCGGGGATCTCCAGATGGAGATACAATGCCCGCAATAATGCGACATACCGCTTAAGCGTGCTCGTGCTGATGCCGGCGAGACGCCCCACCTCAGCGAAGTTCTGCAATCCCCCCGTGCGTGACGCGAGAATGCCGAGCAGACGGGGCAATTCATGCAAGCCTTCGATGTTTGCCAAATCCCTCACATCCCGCTCGAGCAGCGTTTTCAAATAAGCCTCCCACCATGCGCGTCGTCGATCCGACTGGGTCCGTTGAACCACCTCGGGATAGCCGCCACGCACGACCCGCTCGAGCAAATCGGGCCATTCCACCGTCTCGGCTGAAAAGACCTCCGGCGTCCCGAAACACGCATCCACAAACCCCTCTGGCACGCCTTCAAGTTCCCCTTGGGAAAAAGGCCACAGCACCTGCACCTCCATGCGGCCCGCCAGCGAATCCGCGATTTTGGGCAAGGTGAGCACATTCGCGGAACCCGTCAGCAAATACCGCCCGGGCAGACGCTCGGCATCCACCCGCTTTTTCATCG
>CAZVPK010000095.1:0-9836 GCA_964628505.1 uncultured Chthoniobacter sp. | reverse complement strand
TGTGAAACCCCGCCTGCTCGTCCTTGAACTCCACCATCTCGGCGATGCCGTGATGTCGCTCCCGTTCGTTCGCGGCGCTATGGCCTCCTTCGAGGTCCACATCCTCTGCCGACACGCCTCGGCCGAGGTTTACCGCCTCCTCGAAAATCCCCCCGTCCTCCACGAATGGACACCCCCGTGGACGGAGGAAACATCGGCCTCTCCGCTCGAATCCCTCCGCGCCGCGCAGAAAAAGGGACGCGAACTCGCCGCCCTGAATTTCTCCTCCACCGCCTGCGCCTGGGCCGATCCGCGCACCACCCTCCTCGCCGCCGCCACCGGCGCACCTCAACGCCTCGGCTTCCCGACAAACCGCGCCAACTTCTACGCCCCCGCCGCCACCGGCCGAAAATCCCGACTCCTCCTCGGCCGCCTTCTCGAACGCCTCCTCCCCCGCCTTACCCAGCCGCTTCTATCCGCCCCACGCAGCCCGCACATCGAGCGCTGGAGCCAATTGGCGGGCGTCTTGGGATTCGACTGCGATGTTTCGATCCCCTGGATTCCCTCCCCGCCTCCCCCAAAAAATCCCAAGCCCGTCCTCGGCATCCACCGCCACGCCCGCCTGCCCTCGAAACAATGGCCGATGGAAAAATGGGACGCGCTCCTCGCGATGGAAGCGGTGCGATCCAAATTCGAAATCGTCGAGATTTTACAAAACGCCCAGGAGGGTCCTGCTTGTCAGGACCGGAACGATTCCCGCAAACACGCCGATCCGGCTCTGACAAGCAGAGCCCTCCTCGCAAAGCGTGAAATGCCCACCATCCTCCAATCCCCCAACCTCCCCTCCCTCGTTGCCGCCCTCGCGTCCTGCGACGCCCTTCTCTGCCACGATTCCCTCCCCTCCCATCTTGCCGCCGCTCTCGGCATGCCCGTCGTGACCATTTTCGGCTCCGGCGAACCCGACTGGTTCGCCCCCTTCCAGAACCGCCACCGCGTTGTCCAAAAACGCGTCTGCCCGCTCCATCCCTGCATTGATCGCTGCGGGATGCCGCGCTACATCTGCCTCGACGAAATCCAACCCGCCGACGTGCTCCGCCAACTCGAACTCCTGCCCCTCCCGTGAAAATCCTGCTCTTCGGCGCCGCCGGACTTCTCGGCCGTCATCTCTGCGCGGAACTCCCGACCCACGGCCACACCCTCCGCGCCCTCACCCGGCCCGAGGCCGACATCACCGACGCCACACGCCTCGACGAACTTTTCTCCGACTCCTGGGACGCCGTCATCAACTGCGCCGCCATCGTCAATTTCGACGCCTGCGAGAACGACCCCGCCGCCACCGACCGTGTGAACCGCGACGCGCCCCTCGACCTCGCCAGCCGCTGCCACAAAGCCTCCGCGGTCTTCGTGCAATTTTCCTCCGACTACATCTTCGACGGAAAAACCGACCGCCCGCTGCGCGAGGACGATGAAGCGCATCCGCTCTCGGTCTACGGCCATCAAAAACTCGCGCTGGAAAAAACCATCCCGCAAGTGTGTCCACGCTCGCTGGTCATTCGCCTCTCCTGGCTCTACGGGCGCGGCGGACGCACCTTCATGAGCCTTCTCCCCGACCTTTTTCTCAAACAGGAAACCCTCCGCATCGCGGCGGGCAAAACCGGCTCGTGCCTTTACGCCCCCGACGCCGCCCGATGGATCCGCCTCCTCCTCGAAAGCGGCCACACCGGGTTGTTCAATCTTGTCAACGAAGGCCGCACCTCCTGGGAGGAATTCGCCCGCGAGTGTCTCGCTCAAATGCGCGCGCTCGGCCGCAATCCCGTCTGCCGCGAAATCCTCGAAGTCCCCCACGAGCAGCTCGGCGCGCATGGCGCGAAGCGGCCGCGGCATTCCTCGCTCTCGGTGGAAAAACTCGCCGCCGCCCTCGCGCCCGGCCCGAGGCGTTGGGACGAAGCCTTGGGAAATTATCTCCAGAAAGAATAACGAACACCGACCCGTTTCCTTCCATCAAACGCCGCCCGGCCCAAAGCCCGGCGGCGTTTTTTGTTTGCGGGTCCAAGCGCCGGGCACCGAAAGGTTCGAGCGGCCCCTGGCCGGTTTTTTTCTATCGCCTCGCGAGGGCGGGCGCGCTCCCCGGGACCTTCCGCGCGAAGTCCTTCTCTCTTCCTACGGAGACCAAAAGAGAGCGGCTATCGGTGTAATACCCGCGGCAGGTTTTTTTGTGTTTTTACACGTGTTCAGTGCTTTTTTACCATGAAACGGGATTCCACCGAACGCCCAGGAGGGCCCTGCTTGTCAGGGCCGGAGCGGCTTGCGCCATCACGCCGATTCGGCTCCGACAAGCGGAGCCCTCCTCGCAAAGCGCTGATACGGCGCCGATCGTTCAATCGATGACTTTTCCCAAAATCCCTTTGGGGGAGCGCGCGAAGTCCGTCTCTCTTCCCAGGGAGTCCAACAGCGTTCGGCTATTGGGGTGCCTTGGCGAGGCAGCACTTCTTGTATTTTTTGCCGGAACCGCAGGGGCAGGGGTCGTTGCGCCCGGGCTCGTCGGGGGCGATGTAGGGGGCGGCGGGCTCGAAGTGGAGCGGGCTCTCGTCGGTATCCGCGGGAAGAAAGGGGAAACCGAATCCGCGATGGAGGTAGCGGGCGCGGCGGTCGTGGTCCATTTCGGCTTCGTCGCGCCAGAGGTCGAGATCGGGATGGGCGAGACCGAGGAGGGTGTGGCGGGTGAAGAGGTTTTCGGCAATGGCGAGCGCTTCGGAGTTGCGGGGATTGTCGCGGAAGTATCGGGCGCTGCGTTTCGTGGCGCGTTCCGTGGGCTGCATGGAGAGCGCGATCATGAGCCGCTCCTCCAACTCGGGGTCGGTTTCCTTATCAAGGAGGCGCTCGAGGATGGCGTCGACTCCGGGCTCGGAGATGTGGCCGCAGGTGCCGCTCAAATACAGGCGCTCGTGCCATTCGAGGTCCGGGTAGCGGGCGGCCCAGGCTTCGAGGGTTTCGAGGGAGATCATCTCGACGAGCGCGTCGGCGACCCACTCGCTCGTGTAGTCCGAGTCCAAGGCCAGGAGTTTGACGAGCGCGGGGACGGTGCGGGCGAGACGGAGTTTGCCGGCGATGCGGACGCCCAGCGCGACGGTCCAGAAATTTTTGTCGTCCAGATCGTCGTCGGAATCCGCGTCGGGAATTTCGAGGGCAAGCCAGGAGTCTGCGCGGGATTCGAGTTCGGCGCGGAATTCGGGAAGGTCGGCGAGGAGTTCGACGAGGGGTTCGGCTTCGGAGGCGGAATCCAACGAGGCCTCCGCGGCGAGGCGGTCGAGATCGGCGAGGAGTTTGTCGGGCGGAGTGCGGGCCAGGCGGATGCGGTCCTTGATGTGGTCGTGGAGGAAGGTTTTCGGGAGCGCCTCCTGGAGTCTCTTGGCGAGTTGCAGGATGTCTGTTTTCCGTTCGTCCAGGAAGTCGGCCGGGGCGTTGAAGACCAACCAGTCGACGGCGGGGTTCGGAACCACCTTGTGGTCGGGATTCCCGAGGAGATCGAGGAGGAGAGCGGCCTCGCCGGGCCCCAGAGGAAGACCGCCGAGGTGCTCGAGCATCAGGAAGGCCTTGGGGAAGCCGTGCTCTTGAATGGCCCGCAGGGCCTGGCGCGTGGCATCGAGCCCGCCGGCCTTGCACAGGACGAGAATCTCCAGCGCGTTGTTGCGGACGACGCGGTGGTCGTGCGCGAGTGCGGCGATGTATTCGTCGCGGAGCAGCACGGGATCAGGCTTTGAGTTCCTCGCCGGACTGCGCGTTGGTGATGATGAATTTTTCCTGATGGAAGGTCGGGTCGGCGCGGAAGATGAGCCGGCCGGCGTAGCGGCGCTCGATGTCGATCAAGTGGTCCTCGTCGTCGGTGCGGAGGCGGTTGAGGAGGTCGGGGTGCACGGTGACGCGGACCTCGTGGACGGACTCCTGGTATTTGCGCATGACCGAGTGGAGGGCGCGCTGGAGTTCCACGCTCATGGTCATGGGGCTCTTGATCACCCCCTTGCCGTTGCAATGCGGGCAGGGGATGAAGAGCGTGCTGGCGAGGGATTCGTTGGCGCGCTGGCGGGTCATTTCCATGAGCCCGAGCTGGGAGATGGGCAGCACATGGGTGCGGGCCTTGTCGCGCTTGAGGCGTTCCTTCACGCGCATGTAGACGGCCTGCTGGTCCTTGCGGTTCTTCATGTCGATGAAGTCGGCGACGATGAGCCCGCCGATGTTGCGGAGGCGGACCTGGCGGCAGATTTCGTCGGCGGCTTCGAGGTTCGTTTGAAGAATGGTTTTCTCCATGTCCTTGGAACCCTTGTTGCGGCCGGTGTTCACATCGACGGCGATCATCGCCTCGGTCTCGTCGATGACAATGTAGCCGCCGCAGGGGAGCCAGACCTGGCGGTGGAAGGCGGCGTCGATCTGGGCCTTGACGCCGAAGCATTCGAAGATCGGCTGGGCGCCGGAGTAGTGCTGGATGGATTTTTTCGCGCGCTTGGAAATGTGGCCGACGATTTCCTGCATGCGTTCGACGGCCTTGGCGTCATCGACCACGATGGCGTCGACCTCGTCGGTGAGAAAATCGCGGACGGTTCGCTCGACGAGATCGGGCTCTTCGAACAGGCAGGCGGGCGAGGGTTTTTCCTCGAGGCCTTTCTGGACCTGGGCCCACTGGTCGAGGAGGAGGCTGAGGTCGCGCACGAAATAGCGGGCGCGCTGGCCGGCACCAACGGTTCGCATGATCACGCCCATGCCCTCGGGGACGTCGAGTTCGCGGAGAATCTTGCGGAGGCGTTCACGCTCCTTGGGGTCCTCGATCTTGCGCGAGATGCCGAATTGGTCGTTGAACGGCATGAGGACGAGGTAGCGGCCGGGGAGGCTGATGTCGGTGGTGATGCGCGGGCCCTTGTTGCTGATGGGGCCTTTTTTCACCTGCACGAGAATATCGGAGCCGACCGGGTAGATGTTCGGCACATCCTTGTGGGTGATGCGCGGGGCTTTCTTTTTGTTGCCGCCTTCGCGGTTGATGGTCTCGATGCCGCTGTCGAGCGCGGCGGGGATGGCGTCCCAGAACTGGAGGAAGGCGTTTTTCTCAAAACCGATGTCGACGAACATGGCTTTGATGCCTTGCTCGATGTTGCGGACCTTGCCTTTGTAAATGCTGCCGACGATGTTGCGGTCGGTCTCGCGCTCGATGGTGTATTCCTCGAGGCGGTTGTCCTCGAGGAGGGCGACGCGTTTTTCGAGTTTCTCGCAGCTGACGATGAGTTTGATGCCTGTGGATTTTTTCTTGAGACCAAGAATTCGTTTTACGGTTTCGATCAACATGGGTTTTTGGGAGTGAGGTTGTGAAGGGGTGGTCGGGGAGGGTTTGGAATCGGCGGAAGGCCGGTTCTGGCGGGGTTCGGGTGAAACAGGTTGGTCGCCACGCTCGGCATGGCGTCCGCGCCCGCGGCGTCTGCGACGACGGCGGCGGGAGCGTTGTTCGGGGTCATGGGAAGATGCGGGATGCGGGGAAGAAGTTTGCTCGCCAGAAGCCTCGGAAATTTCCGCGGCGGGAGCTGGCTCGGGGGAAGGGGAATCGGCTTGGGAAGGGGCTTCGGGGCGCTTGCGGAGACGGCGGCGGCGGAGGGGGCTGTCGCTGCGCGGGCGCGCGGCGGCAGAGTCCGCAACAGGCTCGGAAGCGGGAGGGGGCTCCGGCGGGGTTTCCGCGGGAGCGACGGATTCGACGGGGGGGGCGTCATCGGTTTTCTTTTTTCTTGGGCTCGGGGTTCGCCTCCTTCTTGTTGGTTTTTTCGCGGTTTCCTCCGAGGAATTTGAAGAGGTTTCCGATGGGATTGTTTCGGGGTTCGGCGGCGGCGGGCCGTCCGACGGGTTGGGCTTTTTCGACACGTGGTTGTTTTTTGTTTTGGACGCGGCCGGCCTCGTCGGCATCGGCGCGCACGTTGGGAGTTGCGGCGGGACGGTTTTCCTGGCCCGGGGCCGAGGGACTCTCCGCGGTCTCGCCGTCGTCGGAGAGTTTCTGGGAAGCGGCTGTTTCGCGATCGAAATCGACGCTTTCCGTAAAAAGAAAATTGCCTTTGGCGGGCTCGAGGGCGGCGAGGGTGACGTCCTCCTGGCCGGTTTTGTATTTGTGGATGCCGTCGAGGATTTCGGCGGCGATGGGGGCGGAGACGCCGCCGCCGGACTTGGCGCCCTGGACGAAAACGACGACGGCGTATTCGGGGTTGTCGTAGGGGGCGAAGGCGGTGAACCAGGTGTGGTTGTCCTTGATGCCCGAGCGCCAGAACTGGGCGGTGCCGGTTTTTCCGGCGGTGGGCATGTCCTTGTTTTTGGCGCGGCCGGCGGTGCCGCCGCCCTCGTTCACGACGTCCCACATGCCTTGGCGGACGCGTTCGATTTGCTCGGGTGCGAGGCCGCCGTCGGCGACGAGATTGGCGCGGACGCGGGGAGGATCGCGGCGGATGGTTTTTCCATCCTGCGAGACGATGCGGTCCACCAGGCGGGGGTAGTAAACCGTGCCGCCATTGGCTACGGCGGCGGCGACGACGGCCATTTGGAGCGGGGAGGCGAGGACGTCGCCCTGGCCGATGGCGGTGTTCGCGGTGAGGCCGTTCGACCAGCGGGCGCGGGGGTTCACGGCGTTGAGCCACTCGGGGCCCGGGAGCACGCCGGGGGATTCGCCCGAGACGGGGATGCCGGTTTTTTGGCCGAGGCCGAGCATGTTGCCGGTGGCGACGATCTGCTCGATGCCGGCGGCGTTGCCGAACTGGTAGAAATAGGCGTTGCAGGAGACCTTGATGGCATCCTCGAGGGAGAGGGACCCGTGGGTGCGGTTTTTTTCGGCGATCCAGCAGCGCATGTATTTGTTGCCGTATTGGACGCCCCCGTAGCAGGGGTAGGACTTTCCATCGACGATGCCCGCGCGGAGGCCGGCGAGGGCGATGGGGATCTTGTAGGTCGAGCCCGGCGCGTAGGCGCTGATGGCGCGGTTGACCATGGGGTTTGTGGGGTCCTTGTTGATGGCGTTCCACTCGGTGGCGGAGATCGAGGGGATGAAGGTATTCGGGTCGTAGGAGGGGACGGAGGCCATGGCGAGGATGTCGCCGTTGCGGGGATCGAGGACGACAGCGGCTCCGCGGCCGACGACGCGGAGGGCGTTCTCGGCGAGTTGCTGGATTTTGGCGTCGAGGGTGAGATAGACGTTGTTGCCTTGGACAGGCTCCCGGCGGCCGATTTCGCCTTCGATCACGCCCTTGGCGTTGCGGCGAAGGATGCGCGCGCCGGGTTCGCCCTTGAGGTCGGCGTCGAGGAACAACTCGAGCTGGGCTTTCCCTTCGACGTCGGGTTCGTAGAAGTTGAATTTCCGGAGGTCGGGGAGCTTGTCGAGATCGCGCGGGGGGCCGACGTAGCCGAGGAGGTGCGCGGCCATCGAGCCGTAAACATACCAGCGCACGGGCTTGACGGCGACGTTGACCCCGGCGAGGCCGAGGTTTTTTTCCGAGAAGAGGGCCATCTCGTCGAAGCTGAGGTCCTGGCGGTAGTTGTAGGGAACCTCGCGGTTCGTGCGGTAGTGGATCTGGAGGGCGTTCGCGTTGTAATCCTTCGCGACGCCGAGTTCCTCGAGTCGGGGGATGACGGTTTCGGAGACGATCTTGATGACATCGGCCTCCTTGAGGTCGCGGGGCATGTTGTGGACGCGGCCGCGGTAGGTGACCATGGGAACGCCGCCCTTCGACTCGCGGTAGGCGCGGACCATGTCGGGGAGGTAGAAATCGACTTCGAAGCTGGCGCGGTTTTCGACGAGCTTGACGCCGTTGCGGTCGAGGATTTCGCCGCGCACGGCGGGGAGGCGGACGGTGACCTGGGAGCTGGTGTTGACGCGGGAGGCGTATTCGTGGCCGCGGATGATCTGGACGTTCCAGAGGCGCCACCCGATGGCCGCCATGCCGAGGGTGGCCAGGGCTCCGAGGAAAAGAATGCGCGAACGGACGCGGGTTCGCTTCATCTCTCGACGGATCCTGCTTTGCGGGATCCATCAGGAAGCAACCGGTCGATATGGGAAAGGGTCCAGTAAAACAGGGGCGCGATAAACGCCGCCATCACACCGGGCGCGACGATGCGCCATGTGACGGAATTCGACCAAACAAAATCTCCCCGATGCCAAGTGATCACCGCGAATTGAATGAAAAGATAGAGGGAGGTGCCGAGGCCGCTCATGAGCACGAACGGGAGGACGTTGCGGTCCTTCATGGCCGGCTGGAAGCCGTTCGCGACACATCCGAATAACATGTAGAAGACAATAGAGAAGCCGATGGGGATTTCAACCTTTCCGCCCACGACGTGGAGATACATGAGATCGCTGAGGAAGCCGGTGTAGAGGGCGGCGGCGAGCATCGCGGGGAAGGGAAGGACGCAGGCGGCGTAGCAAAAAACCATCGGGACAAACAGGATGCGCGCCTCGTGCATGTCCCCCATCGGCGGGAGGGCGTGCTGGATGATGAAGGCGAGGACGACGCCCGCGGCGAGGGCCGCCAGATCGAGGGCGGTTTTCATTTCTTCCCGACGAGGACGAAGACATCCTCGGTGGAGGCGAGATTGACGGCGGGCTCGACGACGGCCTGGCCGTCGAGCGGGCGGCGGACGAATTCCTTGACCTTGCCGATGAGGACGCCCGGCGGAAAGGAACCGTGGGCGACGCCGGCGGTGAAGACCTCCTGGCCGGGGGTGATTTGGGCGTTTTTGGAGAGGAAGTTCATTTGAAGGAGTCCCTCGGCGCTGTTTTCCTGGACGCGGAGGCCGGTGATGATGCCCTGCTCGCGGGTGCCCTCGATTTTCGCGCCGATGCGGCAGGTCTCGTCGGTGATGAGGACCACGATCGCCTCGTTTTTGGAAACGGTGGTGGTTTTTCCAACGAGGCCGATGTCGGTGAGGACGGGCTGGTCGGCCTCGACGCCGTCCTCGAAACCGCGATTGATGCGGACGGTGTTCCACCAGGTCGAGGCGTCGCGGGAGACGATGCGGGCGGGGAGGAGCTTGAAGGACGAGCGTTCGCGGAAGTCGAGCGAGAGGCGGAGGCGGCTGTTCTCGGCCTCGAGTTCGCGCAGGAGGCTGTTTGCGGCGCGGAGTTGGCTGTTTTCCTCGAGGAGTTTTTTGTTTTCGACTTCGAGTTCGTCGAGGGTTTTGAGGCGCTGGCCGACGGAGCCGATGTTTTCCTGCACGGCGCTGCCGGTGCGGAGGAAGGGCGAGAGAATCGAGACGAGGCCGGATTGGAGGGACTGCATCGCGGCGGGCGAAAGCGTCGAGAGGTAGAGGGCAACCCCGGCAACGGCCACCACAAGGGCGATGTGGAATTTGTTCATCAGGATTCAGGAAGCGCGACTTCCCCCCCGATCGGCGGCGTCAACGTCCGTGCGGGCGCTCGGCGGAAACGGCGCGGAGGAATTTCAATTCGGAGAGGGCGCGGCCGGTTCCCTCGGCCACGGCGCTGAGCGGATCCTCGGCGACATGGACGGGAAGGCCGGTGGCCTCGGCGAGCAGGCGGTCGAGGCCGCGCAGGAGCGCGCCGCCGCCGGCGAGGACGAGTCCGCGGTCCACCAGGTCGGCGGACAGCTCGGGCGGGCAGCGCTCGAGGGTGATGCGGACGGAGTCGACGATGGTGGAGAGGGGTTCGAGGAGGGCCTCGCGGATTTCTTGGGACGAAATGGAGATGGTTTTCGGAAGGCCGGCGACGAGGTCGCGGCCTTTGACTTCGAGGCCGACCTCCTTCTCGAGTTTGTAGGCGGAGCCGATCTTGATCTTGATCTCCTCGGCGGTGCGCTCGCCGATCATCAGATTGTAGGCCCGCTTCATGT
>CAZVPK010000094.1:0-9920 GCA_964628505.1 uncultured Chthoniobacter sp. | reverse complement strand
TCGGCTGGCCCAGCGGACCCAAGATTCAGGCGCTGAAAGCGCCGTCTCCGGGACAATCGGTGTGGGCTGAAAACCGCTACGAAGGCGAGCGAGTTTCCAAACAATGGCGGCTTCGCCGCCAGATTGGGACGGCTCGGCGATCCATCCCTACCAATTGATTTCGATGGGCGCTCACGCGCCGGGCGTGCGATTGAATACCCGGCCTCTGATGTTTTCATCGTCCCCCTGCAAACCTCTGAAACCATACATTGCATTTAGTGAAACTATTTGCATAGTATGATGGCATGATTGATCGTCCTTTCTGGACCCGCCGCATCGAATCCGCGTGGCGGGAGGCGCCGATTGTTTGGCTCAGTGGCGTCCGCCGCTCCGGCAAAACCACCCTCGCGCAATCCCTCGGGGCGGGCGACCCGCTCTTCGTGAATTGCGATATCCCCGCCATCGAGGGCATGGTGCGCGATCCTGTGCTGTTCTTCCAAAACTGCGGCTCGCGGTTCGTGGTCTTCGATGAAATCCACCAACTCCGCGACCCAGCCCGGCTCTTGAAAATCGGGGCGGACATGTTCCCGGAAATCAAAATCCTCGCCACCGGATCCTCGGCGCTCGCCGCCGGGAAAAAATTCCGCGACACCCTTGCCGGCCGCAAGCGCACCGTCCATTTCTTGCCCGTCCTGCTGGAGGAACTGCCCGCTTTCGGAGCCACACTCGAGCGCCGGTTGTTCCACGGCGGATTGCCCCAGGCGCTTTTGGCCGAATCGAAAAGTCCGGCCTTTTATCGCGAATGGATGGACTCCTTTTTCGCCCGCGACATCCAGCGGCTGTTCGGTTTCCGCGACATCAACCGCTTCACCGCGTTCCTCGAATATGTGTTGCGGCAAAGCGGAGGCCAGTTCGATGTCTCCAAAACCGCCTCGGAACTCGGCATCGCCCGGGCCACTGTGGAAAGCCACCTGCGCGCCCTCGAGACCACCCGCGCCGCCACCTGCGTGCGGCCTTTCCACCGCAACTCCAGCACCGAACTCGTCAAGCAACCCAAGGTCTATGGATTCGACACCGGCTTCGTGTCTTTCGTGCGGGGCTGGAATCCCCTCCGCCCCGACGACCTCGGCGATCTCTGGGAGCATGTGGTTCTCGAAACGATCCAAGCCCGCCTGCCCGACACACCGCCGCTCTACTGGCGCGACAAACGCGGGCGCGAAATCGATTTCGTCATCCCCCGCAACCGCGACACCGTCGATGCCATCGAGTGCAAATGGAATCCCGACGCCTTCGAGGCCGATTCCCTGGCCGCCTTCCGGGCCATCCACCCGCGGGGTCGGAACTATCTCGTCTGTCCCGGCACCGCGCCCCCGCATGTCCGCTCGACAAAAGGCTTCCAAATCCAAGTCGTCGATCCCGAAGGAATCCCGGTCTCCTGATCCCGACCCGCAGGCCAATCGCACCCATCCCCGCTGTGGCGCGATCGTTGCCCCGGGGTATGGCCGCCGACCGACCGTAAAAACCTCACCCGACAAGCCGGTGCCGGAGCGATCCGCAACGGCTTTTGTTTTGGGAGGGACAGCGGCGGCTCCGCCACAAGAATGGCCCCCCCTCGGCCTACGCCTCGTAGCCTACACCTCGGGGAGCGAGCCATCCCTCCCGAATCCTTTCCGTTAGCTGCCGCCCTCCCTTCCGCCGCGCCCTCGTTCTCCGGGAAAAACCCTTCCACCCTTCGCGAGGGTGAACATCCAAAGTTGACACACGCCCAGAATTCTTTCCAATGCCCCGAATGAGCACGAAACCAAGTTGCGCCCAGACGCTTGTCCGCATGTTGGAAAACCAGGGAATCACCCATGTTTTCGGAATTCCCGGAGCCAAGATCGACAGCGTGTTCGAAGCCGTCTCGGCCTCGAAAAAAATCCAACTTGTCCTCTGCCGCCACGAGCAGAATGCCACTTTCATGGCCGCGGCGATGGGGCGCATGACAGGCCGCGCCGGAGTTGTCCTCGCGACTTCAGGACCCGGCGTTGGCAATCTTGCGACCGGCTTGGCCACGGCCACCTCGGAGGGCGACCCGGTTTTGGCCATCGGGGGTGAGGTCCCTCTCGACGAGCGCGTCAAATCCACCCACCAATCGCTCGACTCCATCGCGCTTCTCCGCCCCGTCACCAAATACTCCTCGGAAATCACCACCCCCGAGCAACTCGGCGAACTCCTCGGCGAGGCCCTGCGCGCCGCGGAGTCGGGCCGTCCCGGTGCCGCATTCCTCTCGCTCCCCCGCGATGTGGGCCTGGCGGACTACGACGGCGATCCGGACCAACCCTTCGGCCGCCCCATCAAAGCCGGCCCCGGCGCGCCTTCGGAAATCCAACTCGCCGCGGAAATCCTCCATGCCAGCCGCAAACCCGCCCTCCTGCTTGGCATGCAGGCCAGCGATCCGCGCATTTCCAAGTCCGTCCTGGAATTCGTCGCCGCCAGCGGCATTCCCTTCGTCTCGACCTTCCAAGGCCCCGGCGCCTGGGTGGGGGAAAAATGCGAACACCTTTTCGCCGGCCGCGTCGGCCTTTTCAAAAACCAGCCCGGCGATGCGTTGTTGGATGCCAGCGATTGCGTGGTCGCCATCGGCTACGAGCACTTGGAATACGACCCCGGCATTTGGAATGCCGGCTCGAACCGCAAAATCCTCGCGATCGATGCCGTGCCCGCCCGCCAGGACCGCGACTTCCTGCCCTCCGCGGAACTCATCGGCGATATCGGCTCCAGCCTGGACGCCCTCCGCGCCCTGCTCAAACCCTCCATCTCGCCGGACTTTCTCGCTCTCGCGGGCAAGGAACGCGCCGAGATCGACGCCATCATTTCCAGCGGGGCCTCCCACACCGGCTGCCCGGTCCACCCGCTCCGCATCCTCCACGAATTGACGAAAGTCGTCACCCCCGAGACCACCGTCGCCCTCGATGTGGGGTCGAACTACATCTGGATGAACCGCTACTTCCCCGCCGTCCGCCCGCGGCAGGTGCTCGTGAGCAATGGACAGCAAACCCTCGGCGTCGCCCTCCCCTGGGCCATTGCCGCGAACCTCGCGCGCCCCGGCCGTCCCGTCATTTCCGTCTCCGGCGACGGCGGCTTCATGTTCAGCTCCACGGAACTCGAAACCGCCGTGCGGCTCGGCGCGAAGTTCGTGCACCTCGTGTGGGACAGCGGATCCTACGACATGGTCGCCTTCCAGGAACAAGCCCACTACGGCGCGACAGCCGGCGTGAAACTCGGGCATGTGGACATCGCCAAATTCGCCGAGGCCTTCGGCGCGCGCGGCGTCAACATCACCGACGCCTCGCAAATCGCCCCCGCGCTGCAGGAAGGCCTGGCCTCCCCCGTGCCCTTCTTCATTTCCATCCCTGTGGACTACTCGAAAAACATCCACCTCATGGAGCAGGTCCACGGCAGCGCCCTCAACTGACCATGCCCGACTCCGTTTCCCTCTCCTGCGCGGTTCCCGCCGATGTGAACGAGGCCCTCCGCCAACGCATGGAACGCACCGGGGAAACCCTCGACCAGGCCGTCACCGCCTGCCTCGCCGAGGCGCTCGATGTCGAGCGGCACTCGATTTTCCAAGTCTCCACCTCCGGCGCGCTGGTGCAGGGAGTTTATAGTGCCGCCACCACCATCGGCGATGTGCGCAAGCACGGCGACTTCGGCCTCGGAACCTTTGTCGGCCTCGACGGCGAGGGCATCCTGCTCGACGGCACCGCCTACCGCGCCGCATCCGACGGCTCGCTTTCGGTCGTCCCCGATTCCACCCCCGCGCCGTTCTGGGTCGCCACCAAGTTCCGCGCCGACCTCACCGAGACGCTCGCCGATATCGAAAGCTGGGCCGACCTTTGCGCACGCCTCACCGCGTTGAGGCCATCGGAAAACCTCCTCGCCGCCATCCGCCTCGACGGCGTGTTCGATTTCATCCATGTCCGGGTCGCCTGCAAGGCCGAGCCCGGCGCCAGCCTCGTCGAAGCCACCTCCCATCAGGCCGAGTTCGAGTTCGAGCATCTTGAAGGCACCCTTGTCGGGTTTTTCACCCCCGCCTACGCCCGCACCATCAATGTGCCCGGCTACCACCTCCACCTCCTCGACGCCGCCCGCAGCCGAGGCGGGCATGTTCTCGAGGTTCGCGCCAAATCCCTCCGCGCCGCGCTCCACACCACCAGCGACCTCCATCTCGTCCTCCCCGAAAACGCCGCGTTCCTCCACGCCGACCTGAACGCCGATCCCGCCGCCGCCCTCGCCCGAGCCGAAGGCGCCCACCCCTGATTGCCGCCGGAGATCAACCGCCCCCGCAGCCAAGGGGTCAGTCCCGCGTATTGACGCATTTTTTGAAAATGTGAAAGATTCCCTCCATGGCGAGACAACTTCGAATCGAATACGCGGGAGCGATTTATCATGTGATGAGTCGGGGAGACCGGAAGGAGAGCATTTTTCTGGACGACAAGGATCGGCGGGAATTTTTGCGGACGCTTGGGGAGGCCTGCGAGCGCGCGGGTTGGCAGGTGCATGCGTATTGCTTGATGGGAAATCATTTTCACCTGGTGCTGGAAACGCCGCAACCGACGCTGGTGGCGGGAATGAAGTGGTTTTTGGGCACCTACACGCAGCGGTTCAACGCGCGGCACGGGATGCGGGGGCATTTGTTCGCGGGGCGCTACAAGGCGTTGCTGGTGGACGGGTCGGACGACATGTATCTGCGGGTGGTGTGCGATTATGTGCATTTGAATCCGGCGCGGGCGGGGTTGCTCGGAGAGGGAGGGCGTTTGGAGGAATATGCGTGGAGCAGTTTTCCCGAATACCTGAAGCCGGCGAAGAAGAGGGTGGCGTGGTTGCGCGTGGACCGGTTGCTCGGGGAAATGGGAATCCGGCGGGATGATGCGAGGGGGCGGCGGGAGTTCGGCGAGACGATGGCGGCGCGGTGCGGAGTGGAGGGGCATGCGGACGAGGAACTCTGGAAGGGGATTCGGCGGGGTTGGAAACTGGGGGCGGAGGATTTTGTGGAAAGGTTGGTCGCCATGGGGGTCGGGGAGTCCGGGAATCCGGCGATCCACTCGGGGGAAGCGGTGGAGGAGACGATGGAGGAAAAGGCGCGGGGAATCGTGAGGGCGTTTTTGAGGGAACGGAGGATGGGGTTGGAGGAAGTCCGGCAGCTGAGGAAGGGGCATCCCGAGAAGATTGCGCTGGCAAGGGAATTGAGGGGCAAGACGACGATGACGATGGCGTGGATCGCGAAGGAGTTGAATGCGGGAGTGCCGCAGACGCTGTGGCGGGCCTTGTGGGCGGGCGGGAAAAAAAGCGATAAAACGCGGGACTGACCCCTCAGGCGGTGGATTTGGCTGTTGGCCGAGGGTGGGGCGTGGCAGAGTCGGTGGGTGGTCGTTGCTGGCATGGGCGGGGAGAGCGGGACGGGCGGCCGGCCGGCGGCTTGGCGGCTGGCGGTGGCCTTTGCGGTTGTTTATCTCGGGTATGGCCTGAATTTTCTGGCGGTGAAGGTGGGGGTGGAAACCCTGCCGCCGTTCCTGTTCGCCGGCGCGCATGTGGTTCTGGCGGGGATTTTGCTCTGGGCGTGGAAGGCGGTTCGCGAGGGGAAAACGCTGATGCCTGCGGGCCCGTTGTTTCGCGCGGCCTTGGCGGCGTTTTTTCTTTTCGTGGGCGGCGTGGGATTGGTGACGGTGGGCGAGAAACTGGGGGTGGCCTCCGGCAAGGCGGCGATGATCAAGGCGTCCGTCCCGCTGTGGGTGGCCGTGCTGGAGGCGCTTCGGCCCAAGGGGGAAAAACCCGCGGGGATCGTGGTGGCGGGGCTCTTGATCGGGGCGGCGGGGGTGGGGGTTCTGGTGCTGCCGGGACTGGCCGGCGGAGCCGCGGGCGACTCCGAAATGCGCGGGATCGCGGCCCTGCTCGCCTCCGCGGCGCTGTTTGCGGTCGGCACCCTGGTTGTCCGCCATCATCCCCCGACGGAGGATTCGACCTGGAATGCCGCTTGGATGATGCTGTGCGGCGGGATGTTCCTGCTGGGATGCGGAGCCGCGCTGGGCGAGGCGGGGGAGGTCGGTCCGGCGGATTTCACTCCGCGGGTGCTGGCCGCATTTTTGTTTTTGCTGATCGTGCACTCGTTGGCCGCGTTTTCGGCGATGAACTGGCTGCTGCGCCATTTGCCGGCTCCGGTGGTCGCCACAAAATTCCATGTCTCGCCGGCCATCGCGACGCTGGCGGGGTTCCTCGTGCTCGGCGAGGCCGTTCCGGCCACGGCGATTCTGGGTCTGGCGTTGATTCTCGGCGGTGTGGGGGTGGTGATGGCCGGCGAGCGGCGAAAGCGCTCGACCCCCGCGCTGCGCCCCGACGACGCCGACGAGTTGGAGGGGTGAGAAAAAAATCCCGCCCGACCCCGGGCGGGCCCCGGAATGGATTGATCCCGATGTCTCCAAGTCTCACAGGGCCACATCGCCGAAATACTCTTCCAGGCGCAACGCGCGGGCCTCGATAAAGGCGCGGCGCAGGAGGATGAGCGTGAGGCGGTAGCGGGAGGAAAAACCCAGCAGGGGAACGGCGAGGGAGGGCGGGGTCCGGAGTTCGCGGATTTCCGCCCTCAGCCACTCCATCCACTCCTCCCAATCGGCGATGGCGCTCTCCGTGCGGGAAACCAGGTCGGCGGGCGCGCGCCCCTCGCCGAGGGCGTCGGCGAGTTCCCGCAGTCCGGTCTGGAGGGCCTCTTTCGCGCCTGCGATGGCGGCGTTGCCTTTGTCGGAATACGCGGGAGGCAGAATCGGGGAGAGCCGGCCGGCGCAGAGGTGGAACTCCCGCGAGAGTTCCTGGAGCGTGAGGATGAATTCCTCGAGTTTGCGCGCCTCGCCGGGCGGGCAGGTCGGCCCCGCCATTTTTTCGATCTGGGTCCTCGCCTTGGCGGGGAAGAGGGCATGCTCCATGCGGCGCCACAGCGGGAGGCCCTCCAAGCCGCCCGGCAGGGCGTCCTGGAGCGTCTCGAGATATTTTTTCGCGCCCGAGGCGAGGTTTTTTTGAGGGAGCACGGGCCAGACCAGCCGCTGGGCCACCATGGCAATCACGGCTCCGTTCAGGATCCCGAAGAAAAAGCCGACCACGCCCTGGAAATCGACCGGCCTTTGGGCGTTCAGGGCCACCACGCACACCAGGAGCATGAAGGAAAAAGTGAGCGGCACGGTGACACCGCCGGCCCGGTGGAACCAGTAGCCGAACAAAAACGCCCAAGCTCCGATCACGATATTCAGCACGCTGTAGCTGGCCATCGCCGGCGTGGCGGCCAAAAGCAGGAGCGAGAGCCCTGCGACCACCGCCGTCAGCGACATCGTGTCCCGCACCACGCCGCGATCCCCCGCCTCGCTCGGGCTCATCGAGTTGAGCGAGGAAAACGCATAGGCGCAAAGCACCATCATCGGACCGCCCGGCGGGGAGAGCCAATCCTCCAGCACCAAAGCCGCCACCGCCGCCAACCCGGCGCGGATGCCCCGATGAATCCAAGGGCGGTCCGGCCAGGCGGGAGCCAGGGCGAGGCTTTCGCGGAACGAGATTTTTTTTGTCGGATCCGAAACCAGCGCGTCCAACCCGCGAACGATGCCGCCGAGTTCCTCCAAGGCCAGAAGGTGCCCCGAGAGGTCCCCCGACTCGAACGCCTCGATCCGTCCCGAGGCGGGGTCCGAGCGCAGCGCCAGCAACTTCGCCTCCACCGCCGCCCGCAACGCCGCCTGGCGGGATTTCCATTCGGAGCCGGGGGAAGCGCCCCGCGAGAAGGCGTCGAACCCCTCGCCGATCCACTCCCAAATGCCCGAGACCTCCTCCGCCAGCGCGGACCGGTAGGGTTCGGGAGCCGGCTCGTGGCGGCCCGTGGAGCGAACCAGCGCCGCCGCCCGCGAGACGAGATCCACCATCGCCGCATGGCGGCCGATGTGTTGGCGGAACGGGCGGCTTTCCATCGCGCCGAATCGCATGAGCACGCGCAGGCGGCTGGATTTCGCGGGAAAATCCCTCAACACCCCGCCCGCCGCGCTCCCGGCGGTCGAGAAGGATTCCGCCCCCCGGGCCGCGGCCTGCGCCAGCTCCCCGAACGCGCTCCCGATCAAACGCGAAAAATCCGAGTTGGCGTAGCGCGGAAACACCAGCACCTGCACCACCATGCTCACCATCACCCCCAACCCCACCTCCACCACCCGGTAGAGCGCGTAGCGCGAGGCCGTCGAGGGATCGCCCTGGCTGTCCGCCGAGATCACCATGTAGGTGAGGCCGACCAGAAAAAACGCATACGGCGCCCGCGACTGCCCGAACATCGACACACTCACCGCCACCACCAGAAAAGTGAGCGGCAGATACAGGGACGGCGTCTGCTGGAGCTCCCCGGTCGCCAGAAACCCCAGGCACCCGCCCGCCACCGTGCCGATCAAGCGCAGGATCGATTTTTCCTGCACCGCCCCCACATAGCGCGCCATCGACAGCATGAGCACCGTGAAGACCGCCCAGGAGGGATACTCCAATCTCAGGAACAGCGCGAGAAACAGCACCGACACCACCGAGACGGCCATCTGCGCGCCCAGCGCCGCGCCATCCCGGTCCACGGCATCGAGCCAGGCGGCGGGCCCTGTGCGCCTCTTGAGGGATTCCACCGCGCCACGCTAGAGGCGGGCGGGGCTTGCGTCCACGGCAAAGACGTGGGAGAAAATCCCCCTCGTGGCTTTTCTTGAAACCGCCGAAATCGCCTTGGGCCAGTTTCTGCTTCCGTGGGGAATGGTGATCGGCGCCCTCGGGTTTGTCGCCGCCTGGCTGGGCGTCGCCCTCCTCGAGCGCCTCCGCCTCACGCGCCTCCTCTGGAACCTCCCGCTTTTCTTCATCGCCCTCTGCGTCCTGTTCGGTTCCGTGCTCGGACTCCTCCTCGCGCCATGAAGCCCAAGGCCTCCGCCTATCTCGTCACCGGCCTCGTCGTCCTTTTGGCCACGCTCGCCGCGCTCGCCATGTATTGGCGCTATGTGACCAAGCCCTGGACCCGCGACGGCCAGGTGCGCGCCAATGTCGTCGGCATCGCCAGCCGGGTCGCCGGTCCCATCATCCAAATTCCCGTCCGCGACAACCAGGCCGTCAAAAAAGGCGACCTCCTTTTCGAAGTCGATCCCGCCACCTACCAGGCCGCCGTCGACCAATGCGCCGCGAAGCTCCAGCAGGCCCAGGCCGCCGAGATCCAGGCGCAACAGGAGCTCCAGCGCCAGACCCAACTCTACGAAACCAAGGTCACCGACCTGCGCGATTTGCAGGACGCGCAGGACAGCCTCGCCGCCGCCACCGCGAATGTCGCCGCCGCCGCCGCCGACCTCGAACTCGCCCGGCTCAACCTCTCCTACACCCGCATCCTCGCACCGGTGGACGGCTACCTCACGAATGTGAACACCTCGCCCGGCACGTATGTTTACGCCGGCGAGCAATTGCTCGCGCTGGTGGACTCCGCCTCCTTCTGGATCGCCGCGTATTTCAAGGAAACGCAGCTCCACCATGTGCGGGAAGGCGGCCGCGCGCGCCTCACCTTCATCGGCCGGGAAGACCAACCCTTCGAAGGCGTGGTGGAAAGCATCGCCTGGGGCATATTCGACCCCGACGGCTCCACGGTGGAACTTCTTCCCAAAGTCAACCAGACGGTCGACTGGGTGCGCCTCCCGAATCGATTCCCGGTGCGCATCCACGTCACCGGCGTCCCGCCCATCCCCCTGCGCATCGGCCAAACCGTGTCCGTCTCCACGACCGTGGAGTGAGATTCGCGGACCCCGCCCCGCGTCCCGGGCGACAGGATCAAAGGCCGCGGGATCGAGCCCTCCTGGCGGAATGTGAGGAGGGACCGGCTTCTCCGCTGCGCTTCGGGATGTTGACTCGCTCGCTCCCGCTCGTCTCGCCCT
>CAZVPK010000093.1:0-9944 GCA_964628505.1 uncultured Chthoniobacter sp. | reverse complement strand
GCCGGCACCCACTACGCGATCGTCGGCGGCAAAATCCACATCGTGGACGAATTCACCGGCCGCATCATGGAGCAGCGGACTTGGCAGGCGGGCTTGCATCAGGCGATCGAGGCGAAGGAGTCTCTCGAAATCACGGACCCCACGGAAACCCTCGCCCGTCTCAGCTTCCAGAGGTTCTTCCGCTTTTTTTCAAAACTCTCCGGAATGACCGGAACGGCGTCGGAGTCCGCCGCGGAATTCTGGCGGGTTTACCGCCTGCCCGTCGTCCGCATCCCGCCTAACCGACCTTGCGTGCGAGTGGAGCATCCGGTTCGCGTCCTTCCCTCGCTGGAGGCCAAATGGGACGCGGTTGTCGCGGAAGTGCGTGAGCGGCATGCGCGCGGTCAACCGGTCCTGATCGGAACCCGCAGCATCGCCATCAGCGAATTGCTTTCCGCCAAACTCGCAGCCCTCTGCCTGCCGCACCAGCTGCTGAACGCCCTGCGCGACCGCGAGGAGGCGTCCATCGTCGCCGCGGCGGGACAAGCCGGCCGAATCACGATCGCCACCAACATGGCCGGGCGCGGCACCGACATCCGGTTGGGGCCGGGCGCCGCGCAACAAGGCGGGCTGCATGTCATCGGCACCGACCTCCACGATTCGCGCCGGGTCGATCGCCAACTTTTCGGACGTGCGGGCCGTCAGGGCGATCCGGGAAGCGCGCAGGCTTTTGCCAGCCTCGACGACGATCTCTTGAAACGCTTCACGCCCGCCGTGCTGCGAAACAGCCTCCGAGGTGCGGTCGCCCGCGACCGCCCCGAGGCCGTTCTCTTCACCCGCGCGCTCCTGAAAACCGCCCAGCGATTGGCCCAGAGCCTCGCCCGCCGTCAACGCGCCGGGGTTCTGGCCATGGACAAATGGACCGACGACTCCCTCTCGTTCGCCGGTCTCGAATACCAGGGATCCGGCAACTGAAATCAATCCATCCCGCCCGCGCGATCCCTCAGGCGTGGAGCAGGGTTTTTGCCAGATCGACCATCAAAGCCACTCCCTCGGCGGCGTATTGGCGCTTCTCGGCGACGACAAAAAGCTCGTCCTTGATGTCGCAGCGAAGCGGAAGCTCCTCGAGTCCGTAGCGTTTGCAAACCCCGCGCAACACGGGTTCGTGCACCGGAGCGGCTCCGAGTCCCGCGGCGGCGAGTTCGAACATCGCCGCGGCATCGTCGAATTCCGCGCGAATGACCGGAGCGATCCCGCGGGCGGCCCACCATTGCTCGAGTTCGCGGCGGAGAACCGATTCCCGCGCCGGGGCGAGAATCGGCGGAAGGGCGGCGGTCTTGTGTTTGTTCCATTTTCTCGCCAGGGCCGGCGAGGCGGCGAAGGCGACACCCATGAGGCCGATCCGGGCGCCGGGCGGAAGATGGGGATGGTTCGGGGGCGGCGCCTCGTTGGCGAGCACCAGATCGATCTGGTGCGAGGCGAGCGCGGCCCACAACTCGTTCGGCAATCCCTCCCGCACCACGCAATGCAAGCCGGGAGCCTGTTGGCAGACCCGCTCGAGCAGGCGTGCCACCAGCAATTTCGGAACCGCGTCGGCCACGCCGAGAAAAACCGTTCCCGGCCCCTGCAATTTGCCTCGGCGCACCACCTCCACCATCTCGTCGCCCGTCGCGAAAATCCTCTCCGCGTAGCGCAGGAGAAGGCGTCCGGTCTCCGTGAGGCGCATCCGCCGCCCCTCGCGGCGGAAGAGCGGCTTGCCGAAAAACCCCTCGAGGTCCTTGATCTGCGCGCTCAGGGTCGGGGCCGATAGATTCAGCGCCGCGGCGGCCGGGGTGATGCCCTCGTTCGTCGCCACCGCCAGGAAATAGCGGAGATGATGGTAGTTCAGTTGCGTGTTCATTTTTCTAAAAAACCAAAGATGTCGTTTGAAAATTCGTAATTTTCAAAATCAAACACAACTGCCAAATTTCCGCCATGCTACTACCAATCCTCCTCTTCGTCGGCACCCTCGGTTTGTCCTTCTGGGCCTCCATGCGGGTGAAAAGCGTTTATCGCAAATACAACGCCGAGCCTTCGCTCACGGGCATGACCGGCGCGCAGGCCGCGGCCCGCGTTCTTCAGGACGCGGGGGTCGACGGCGTGTCGATCGAGTCCTGCCCCGGCGAACTCACGGACCATTACGATCCCTCGCACCGCAAGCTGGTTTTGAGCGAGGGAAACTACTACGGCACCTCGGTTGCCGCGCTCGCCGTGGCGGCCCACGAGGCCGGCCATGCGATCCAGCACGCGCGCGCCTACGCCCCCCTTCATCTTCGCATGGCCGCCGTGGGCGCCACGCAGATTGCCAGCCAGATCGTGATGTGGTTGCCGTTGATCGGCCTTTTCACCGGCTTCGTGCACACCCACACCGCCCTCATCCTGATGGCGGTTGGCTGGGGTGTGATCATGCTTTTCAACCTGGTGACCCTTCCGGTGGAGTTCGACGCGTCCGCCCGGGCGAAGGCGGCGCTCCGCCATTCCGGCATTCTCGCCCACATGCACGAGGAGACCGGTGTCAACCGCGTGCTGAACGCCGCGGCATGGACCTACGTGGCGGCATTCATCACCTCCCTGGCCTACTTCCTCTGGCACCTCCTGCCGTTAATCATGGGACGCCGCGAGGAATGAGGCCTCTCACCCACAGGACCACCATCATCGTGTCGCCCTTGAATCCCGACAAAGCCGTTTCCATCGACGAGTTCCTCGACGCCGAGGTTTCCAAGTTCCGCGCCGCGGACCTCGTGGGCCTCCGGCGCCATGTGGACGGCCTTCGCGGAAAAATGGAGTCCGAGCAGGCGCGCGTGCATTTCGACCTGGTCCAGGGGATCGGTCTGCTCATCGGCCTGCTGCAATCTCCGGAATCGGAAAACTGTTCCGATCCGCTTCCCAGGCACCTCGCCGAGGCCGGGGTCGCGGCCGCCTACATTCTCAAGGGTGTGGATTTCATTCCCGACTCGATTCCCGAGATCGGGTTGACCGACGACGCCCGAATTCTGGCGCGGGTTCTCGAGAGGAACCCCGTCCTCCGCGGCGATGGCTGAAACGACCCCAGGAATCCCCGGATTCGACGAGGTCTTGAACGATTGCGCCGACCACGCGGCGCGGGAGGGGATTTTGCTCTCCGACGCCCTGGAGCGCATCGGCCCGAACGCCTTCTGCTTCGCCTCCATCCTGCTGGCGGTTCCCTTCATCCAACCGGTTCCGCTGGGTCCGCTCACGATGATCTGCGGGGCGACCTTCATCGCCCTGGGTTGGCAAATGGCGAAGGGCCGACATGCTCCCTCCTTGCCGAAATCCGCCGCCGGCCTCCGCATCCAGGGGAAATTCTGGCTCGGGGCGATCGGCTTCACCCGCCGCATCCTTTCCCTCACCCGGCGGTTTTCCCGGGAGCGGTGCGGACGTTGGGTGGAAGGCGACCGCGGGCGCCGCACGGTCGGCTGGTTGATCTTCGCGGGCGGGGCCTTGCTGGCGATGCCCATGGCCAATCTTCCGCTCAACAATTTCTTTCCCGCGCTCATGATTTTTTTCGCCGCGCTGGCCTGGATCGAGCGTGACGGGTTGATGGTGATCCTGTCGCTGGCCTGGGGCGGGGTGACGGTTCTCTATTTCGCCGCGGTGGCCGCCGCCCTCTGGTTTCTGGGGGCGAAGGCGTTTGACTGGCTGGTCCCCTCGACGGTGGCCGCATCCCTGGCTCCATGAAAATCGACGAACCTCCGAATCCCGAGACCTGCGAAGCGCTTTTGGCCGTGTGCCTGCTGGCCGCCATGTGCGACGGCGAAAAATCCGACACCGAGCGTGCGGAAATCCGCCGCATCGCCGAGGACCTGGGTGCCGGCGATCCCGCCGCGCTCTCCAGGCAAATCCTTCTCGGCCGCATCGCGCTGGTCGATCTCGCCCCGCGAATGGCCTCCGCCTCCCACCGCCTGCTGGCCTATGAAATGGCCTTGGGGGTTTGCGAATCCGACGGGCCGCTTTCGGAACGCGAGCGCACGTTTCTCGAGGCCTTGCGCGCGGCATTGAGTATTTCCTCGTCGAGCGGCAGCGAGGCCGCGAAGGAGGTCGATTCCGTGATGCTCGCGCCCGCCTTGCTCCAGGCTCCGGCCGCGGAAATGCCCGCCGCCCCCGACAACAGCCGGATGATTTTGAACTATGCGATCCTCAACGGCGCGCTCGAGTTGCTGCCCGAAACGCTGGCCACCATGGCGATCCTCCCCATGCAGATGAAAATGGTCTACCGCATCGGCAAATCCCGCGGCGTCGAGATGGACCGCACGCGCATCGCGGAATTTCTCGCCGTCGCCGGAATCGGGCTCGGCTCGCAGATGGTCGAGGGGTTCGCCCGCAAGTTTCTCGGAGGCCTCGGCAAAAAACTCGGCGGCAAGCTCGTCGGCAAGGCCGCCAACCAACTCGCGGGGTCCGCCCTCTCCTTCGCCACGACCTACGCGCTCGGCCACCTCGCCGAAAAATACCACAGCGGCGGTCGGCGCCTCGACGCCGCCTCGGCGCGCGCCCTTTTCGAGTCGCTCAAATCCAGGGCCGGCGAACTCCACACCCGGCATCTTCCCGAAATCCAGGCGAAGGCCCGCACGATCACGCCCTCCTCGATCCTCCAGATGGTTTCCGGCCAGGGGCCCGCGTGATTTCGGCCGGGTGTTGAAAAATCGGGACAACCCGCGGGGTCCCGTTTATCACAACGCGACAACGATTCGTTATCGCACCACATGGACAAGATTCTGGTTCACGGCGGCCGCCGTTTGCGGGGCAGCGTCAAGATAAGCGGCTCCAAAAACTCCGCCCTCCCCATTCTCGCGGCCACCCTGTTGACCAGGGAGCCGTGCACGATCTCGAGGGTTCCCGACCTCAGCGACATCCACTACATGCTCACCATCCTGAGCGAACTCGGCTGCGAGGTGGAGCGCGCCAGCGGCACGGTGCAGATCCGCGCCGAAAACATCCGCACCCACGCCCCCTATGACATTGTGCGGAAAATGCGGGCCTCGGTTTGCGTTCTGGGTCCGCTTCTCGGGCGCGAGCACGAGGCCACGGTCTCGCTGCCGGGCGGATGCGTGATCGGCGACCGGCCCATCGATTTGCATCTTCGCGGATTCGAGGCGCTCGGCGCGGCGGTGAAGGTTTCCGGGGGAAATGTGAAGGTGCTCGCGCCGAAGTTGAAGGGCGCGCACATCTCGCTCCGCAGCAAATTCGGCTCCACCGTCCTGGGAACCGGAAATGTCATGATGGCGGCCGTTTTGGCCGAGGGAACGACGGTGATCGACGGGGCCGCCGAGGAACCCGAAGTCGTGGACCTCGCCAATTTTCTTGTCGCCATGGGCGCGAAAATCGAAGGCGCCGGAACGCGCAGCATCACCATCGAGGGGGTCGCCGAGCTCCACGGCGCGGAGCACGAGGTCATCCCCGACCGCATCGAGGCGGGCACGTTTCTCGCCGCGGGGGCCATCTCCGGCGACGAAGTGACCGTTTCGCGCGTGAATCCCGCCCATTTGCGGTCTGTGACCGACCTTCTCTCCGAGGCCGGCTTCGAGATTCTTTCCAATGGTTCGCAGGTCACCGTCCGCCCCGGCTCGATGCGGCGGGCCTTGAAGATCGACGCCGTGCCCTATCCCGGTTTTCCCACCGACATGCAGGCCCAGATGTGCGCGCTGCTGGCAACCACCGACGGGATCAGCGTCGTCACCGACCATGTGTTTCCGCACCGCTTCATGCATGTGGCCGAGATGAAGCGCATGGGAGCCGACATCGACCTCCAGGGCGGCACCGCGGTGATCAAGGGCATCCCGCAAATGAGCGGGGCGCCGGTGATGGCCAGCGACCTCCGCGCCTCCGCGGCCCTGGTGCTGGCGGGCTTGCAGGCCGACGGAATCACCGAGGTCAACCGCGTGTATCACATCGACCGCGGCTACGAGTCGATCGACGAAAAGCTCAACGAACTCGGCGCCCGCCTCGAGCGCGTGAAGGTCTGAGCGCCCCGCGCTATTTCCGCGCGCGGCGGGCGTCGATGAACGACTTCACGCACAGCGCGAGGAAGGCGAGGCTGACCGAGCCGAGGGCGATCTGCATGATCGGGGCCATCGGACGCTCGATCGTTCCCGCAATCAAGCCGCCGAGTTTCGGCAGTCCCATGCCGAGGCCGCCCAGCGTGCCCAGCAGGCCGAACAGCGCCGCGACATGCATGACGTGCATGCGGATGCCGGGAACAAATTTCGCCAGCAGACCGCAAACCAGGATCGGCGTTCCGAAAAAGGCCGGGATGAGGGCGGTGATGCTTTTCGCTCCGCTGGCGAGGTAGGCGCCGAGGCCCATGGCGTCGAGGATCAATCCGAAAACAATCGCGAGTGTTGGCATAGGCGGGAAAGCATGCGGTGGGAGGGGCGGAACGCAAGCGCGAAGCGGAGTCGTTGCGAAACGGGAATTGCCACGCCGCCGGTCCCTTCCCATCCTCCGCGCATGGCGATGCTTGTTTTTTCCCTTCTGTTCGCGGTTTCCGCCGGCGCGTCGGCCGCCAATGTGATCTTCATCCATCCCGACGGCGCGGGGATTTCGCATTGGCAGGCGGCGAGATTTTATTGGGCGGGCCCGGACGCCGATCTGAACTGGGACCGCATCCCGCACATCGCGGTGTATCGCGGCCACATGGCGGACTCGCTTTCGGCGACCTCGAACGGCGGCGGCACCACGCACGCCTATGGAGTGAAGGTGGGTTCCGGAGCGTTCGGAACCGACGGCAGCAATCCCGGAAGACCCGTTGCGGCCTCCGGCAAAAAACAAAGCCTGATGCACGAGGCGATCAAGGCCGGCATCCGCACGGGCCTGGTGAATTCGGGCAGCCTGGTCGAACCCGGCACGGCCTGTTTCGCGGCCAGCGTGCCGTTTCGCGACGAGGAGGCGGAGATCGCCAGGCAACTCGTCGAATCCGGCGTGGATGTGATCCTCGGCGGCGGCGAGGAGTGGTTGCTCCCGACCGACAAATCGGGGCGCCACGTGGAAAAGGGCCGGCGCGAGGACGGGCTCGATCTTGTCGAGACGGCGCGGTCCCTGGGATACCATGTGGTCTACAACCGCGAGGAGTTGGCGGCCGTCCCGAAGGATGTGAAAAAACTTCTCGGCGTCTTCGCGGCCAAGAACACCTTCAACGACATGGACGAGGCCTCGATGCTCAAGAAGGAACTGCCCGCGTATGCGAAGGACGCGCCCACGGTCGCGGAGATGACGGCCGCCGCGCTCGGGATCCTCGGCGGCGACCGGTTTTTCCTCGTGGTGGAGGAGGAGGGCACCGACAACTTCGCGAACCACAACAACGGCCGGGGCACGCTGGATGCGCTCAAGCGGGCCGACGAGGCCCTCGGAACCGCTCTCGGCTTTCTCGAAAAAAACAACGACACGCTTCTCGTCACCACCGCCGACAGCAGCGCGGGGGCGATGGATGTCTACGGCTTCCCCGGGGTTCCCGCGAAAATGCTCAAGGCGCTCGAGGGCCGCGATCCGAACGGCGCGCCGTATGGGCTCGCCGACAAGGGGCGGGTTTTTCTGGCGCAGCCCGACCGGCGCGGCAAACGGCTTCCCTTCGTGCTCGTGTGGGGAACCAACCACGACACCTCCGGCGGCATACTCGTGCGGGCCGCGGGGAAAAACGCCGAAAAGGTCCGCGGCACCTATGACAACACGGAGATCTACCGCTTGATGCGCGAGACGCTTTTCGAGGCGCGCTGAGGCCGCGATGTCGATGATGTCCGCAGCGTTCCGCTCCACCCGCGATCTGGCGGTGCGGGCCTTTGGGATTTTCTTCGAAATCGAGGGAAGCGCGCGGGCGGCGGCGTTCGGCTACTACGCGTTGTTCTCGCTGGTTCCGCTCTTCGCCCTGCTTCTCACGGCGGGCTCGGCGTTCTTCCAACCCGCCGAGGTCATCGCGGCGGTCGAGCGGTTTTTTCCGATGGAACCCGCGCAACAGGCGATGGTCTGGAACATGGCCGACTCGATGCGGCGGGCGAGGGGAGGGATCGGAGTGGCGGCCCTCGCGGTGCTCCTCTGGGGCTCGATGCGATTTTTTCAAACACTCGTCCAGGGGGTCAACCACGCCTGGCGCCGCGAACCGGTGCCCTGGTGGAAACTTCCGCTGAAAAACCTCGGGATGATGGCGGTTCTGGCGAGCGCGCTGGGGATCGGGTTGATCGCGCCCGTGCTGTTGCAGGCGGCGGTGAAAGTGGCGGGCGTCCTCGAGGAGGTTCTCGGGCCGATGTTGCCGGGCGTGCATTTCGGTGTGGCCAATCTGGCGTTTTCGGCGAGCCGGTATGTGGTCGCCGGGGGCTTGATGTTCTATGCGCTCGCGGTGCTCTACATGCTCGCGCCGGGCGGTAGGATTTTTTTCCGCCAGGTGTGGATTCCCGCCATGGCGGCGGCCGTGGCTCTTCAAATCGGGCAGGGCGTCTTCGGCGCCTACGCCACGAAATTTGTCAACTACAACGCCATCTACGGCCCCGTCGGCGCGATCATGCTGGCGCTGCTGTGGGTCTACATCGCCGGGGTGGTGATTTTGTTGGGAGCGTGCTTCTGCGCCGCGGCGGCGGGCGTGAGGGCCGATGCTCCCCGGGCGATGCCCGACTAAAAAATTCACATCCGCTCAGGCCAGCGAATGCAGGAATGTTGCAAGGAGGGGCCCGCTTGTCGGGTCCGCATCGGCGTGTTTGCGAAAGCCCTTTCGGCCCTGACAAGCAGGGCCCTCCTGGGATTTCAGTTGATCGGGGGGTGTTACATCCGCTCGGGGCAGCGGATGCCGAGGAGGCCCAGGCCGTGTGCGAGCGTGCGGGCGGCGAGGTCGCAGAGAACGAGGCGGCTCGCGCGCAGGGCGGGGTCGGCTTTCAGCACCGGGCAGGCTTCGTAGAACGAGTGGTAGGTGTTCGCGAGTTCGTAGAGGTAGTTCGCGAGGAGGTTCGGGCGGAAGTCGTCGAGCACGGCAGGGAGGGTTTCCGCGTATTGGAGGAGTTTGACGGCGAGGGCGCGCTCGGCGGGTTCGGTGATTTGGACGGGCGCGGCGGGGTTTGCGGATTCGCCGGCCTTGCGGAAGATCGAGCGGATGCGGACGAAGGCGTTTTGCAGGTAGGGCGCGGTGTTTCCTTCGAAGGCGAGAAGCTTGTCCCACGAGAAGACATAGTCGGTGAGGCGGTGCTGGGAGAGTTCCGCGTATTTGACGGCGCCGAGACCGATGAGCTGCGCGGTGGATTCGGCCTCGTCGGGCGGGAGGGATTCGGTGCGGGCGGCGAGGATTTTGCGGGCGCGCTCGACGGCTTCGTGGAGGACTTCGGCGAGGCCGACATTCTCGCCGGAGCGGGTCTTCATGATCTTGCGGTCCTCGCCGAGAATGCTGCCGAAGGCGATGTGGCGGAGGTCGCATTCGAGACCCATCATTTTCGCGGCGGCGAAGAGTTGTTGGAAGTGGAGGGCCTGGGGCGCGCCGACGACATACCAGATGGAATCGGGGTTCCAGCGTTGGACGCGGTAGGCGATGGTGGCGAGGTCTGTGGTGGCGTAGAGGAAGCCGCCGTCGGACTTGCGGACGATGGCGGGTTTCTCGGCGAGCGCGGGGATTTCGGGGAAGAAGATGCAGAGCGCGCCGTCGGACTCGCGGGCGATGCCGCGTTTTTCCAACTCGGCGCAGAGCGGGGCGAGGGCGTCGTTGTAGGCGCTTTCGCCGAGGCGCTCGTCGAAGGAGATGTCGAGGAGGTCGTAGAGTTTTTGGAATTCGCGCCAGGAGAGTTCGACCGTTTCGCGCCAGATGCCGAGGTTTTCGGAGTCGCCGGATTGGAGTTTGACGAGTTCCTCGCGGGCGGCGCGCTTGATGGATTCGTCGGTTTCCTCGAGGCGGGTGACTTCGCGGTAGAGGCGGACGAGTTCGGCGATGGCGTCCCGGTCGA
>CAZVPK010000092.1:0-9977 GCA_964628505.1 uncultured Chthoniobacter sp. | reverse complement strand
GTCACCGGCGGGAACGGACCCTCGATCGAGGGACCCAAGATCGTCGGCTATTTCGTCGAGTGGGGCATCTACGGCCGCAACTACAATGTCTCCGACATCCCCGCCGACAAATTGAATGTGATCAACTACGCCTTCGCGAACATCAGCCCCGACGGCCGTGTGGTGATCTACGACAGCTGGGCGGCCGTTGAGAAAGCCTTCCCCGGCGACTCCTGGGAAAAAATGCCCCGCGGCAATTTCAACCAACTCGCCAAGCTGAAGGAAAAACATCCCCACCTCGTCACAATGATCTCGGTGGGCGGCTGGACGCTCTCGCAGCGGTTCTCCGATGTGGCGCTCACGCCCGCCTCGCGCGCCGTCTTCGCGCAGTCGGCGGTGGATTTCATGGTCGAGCACGGCTTCGACGGCGTGGACATCGATTGGGAATACCCGGTCGGCGGCGGCTTGGAATCGAATGTCTACCGCCCCGAGGACAAGCAAAACTACACACTCCTCCTGCGCGAACTCCGCACCCGGCTCGATGCGCAGGGCGCGAAGGACGGCCGCAAATACTACCTCACCATCGCCGCCCCCGCGGGGGACGACAAAATCCGGAACATCGAACCCGCCGGCATCGCCGAGGTGTGCGATTGGATCAACATCATGACCTACGACTTCGCGGGCGGTTGGGAAAAAACCACCGGCCACCAGGCCCCGCTCTTCAGCCCCGAGGGCCGCGACGCCACCGCCGTCTCCACCCTCTGGAGCGTGGATGGCGCGGTGTCCCAATTCCTCGAGGCCGGAGTGGATCCCCAAAAACTCGTCGTGGGAGTTCCCTTCTACGGCCGCGGCTGGAGCGGAGTTCCCGCCACGAACAGCGGCATCGACCAACCCTCCACCGGTCTGCCGCAGGGCTCCTACGAACCCGGCGTTTTCGACTACAAGGATCTCGTCTCGCTGATCCAGTCGCAGCCCGAGGTCTACCAGGTCTTCGAGGACACCGCCTCCGAGGCGACCTTCCTCCACGCCCCCTCGAAGAACGGGCTCTGGGTCTCGTTCGACGACACGGAGATCGTGAAACGCAAGGTCGATTACATCAAAGACCTCGGCCTCGGCGGCGCGATGTTCTGGGAATTGAGCGGCGACACGCAGGATCCCTCCACCTCGCTGCTCGAGGTGCTGCACCGGGGGCTCATCGAGGAAAAATAAAATCCGCCGCGCGCCCGGCGAATCCCGCAACCCGCGGAGGGATCCCACCCTCCGCGGGTTTTTTTCACTCGCTTGAAATTCCTCCGCCCTCGCTTATCTTTCCACCATGTCTCCGATGGATCGCGTTTGGAAATCCCTCCTCGCGTTGGCCGTTGTTTTTTCACTGGCCTGGATTCCCCCCGTTCAAGCAGTGGAAAATCCCGTCAAACCCTGCTGCTGCGAATCCCTTGAGATTTGTGACGAGTTGCCGAGCGTCCCATGCTGCGCTTGTCCGGTTTGCCCGGTCCATTTTCCCGCCCAGCCCCTCTTTTCGAGGCACCATTCCATTTCCGCGCCTCCCGTTCCTCCCATGTCGGCCCGCTGGAGCCTCGGCGACGAATCGGCCGACGAGCGCCGCCACGCTCCGCCCGTTCCCCCGCCGCGAATCCCGGCCTGACTCCGCGCCGGCCTGGAATTTTTCCAGGAAAAACCCGATTTGAAATTCCACACGAAAGGAAAATCATGAAATCTCTCATTACCGCTATCGCTCTCGCCTTCGTGGCTGCGGTCGCATCCGTCCAAGCCGCGGGGTCCAGCTGCCCCGAGTGCTGCAAGGACAAGGATTGCGCCGCTTGCTGCAAAGGCAAATGCGACGAGTGCGCCAACTGCAACAAATAAGGCGCCGCTCGCATTGAGCTGAAATCACCGGGCGCGGTCTCCCGAAATGGAGGCCGCGCCTCTTTTTTTCCGAAAAATCGGGCCCTGTGGAGCGGACACCCCCTCACCCGGGATGAGTTCAAAAACCCGCGATTCCACCAAAACGCCCAGGAGGGCCCTGCTTGTCAGGGCCGGAACGGCTTCCTCAAGCACGACAATTCCCGCTCAGAAAAAACCCGCGCGATGGCGCCCCGCCACCATCAACCCCTCTCCACAGCCCGCACGCGACAGGAAATCTCAACAACCCCGCCGGGTGGCGTCGTCTGCAGCCCGCACCCGTTCGCCGCCGCATTCGGCAAGGCGCTCCACGGTTCGATGCAGAAAAAATCCGACTCCGGCTTCTCCGTCCAAGTCGTCACGCAATACCACATCCCGCGCCGCGGCGAGGCGTCCTCGAACGAAATCAAACGCCCCTCCTTCCCGTTCCACAACCGCACCCGATCCAGCTCCGGTCCCACATGAAACCGGTCGATCCAAGCCGGATCGGAAAGGCTCCCCCGCGCCTCCCCCGCCGGACGCGTTTGGATTTCCCCGTTCGAAAAATCCTGCCCTCCCCACTCGCGGCACGGCAACTCCAACTCCCACTCCCCGCGCCGCTCCGCCGGAATGTGAAAATAAAAATGATGCCCCGCCGACCACGGCAACGGCTTGTCGCCGAGGTTTGTCACCCGGAAGGAACTCTCCAGCGAATCCTCCGCCAGCCGGATCTCCACCTCGAATCGGAACTCGAAAGGAAACACCGCCCGCGTCGTCTCGTTCGCCTCCATGCGCATCGCCACAAAATCCCCGCCCGCCTCCACCACCGAAAACGCCGAATCCCTCGCGAAACCGTGCATCGGAGCCGGCCTCGCCACGCCATCCGCACCCTTCCAAAATCCGATCCGTCCCTCGTCAAAGCTCCGCGCAATGAACGGGAAAAGCACCGGATCCCCTCCCCTCGCCTTTTGTGGCCGCCCCCAATCCACCCCCTGCTCCGGCCAACCGATCACCGTCCAATCCCCCGCATCCCAACGCAGCAACCGCCCCCCGTGCCCCGGCGACACCCACGCCCGCGACCCCCCGTTGACCAACTCCACCACCGGTTGATTCTGAAAAATTCCAAGTTTCATCATACCCCCGACTCCGACACCCGCGCCACCTCCGCCCCCGACCCGGTAAAATCCCGATCGGGAATCAAAGGCGCGACAAGGGTGTTTCGCTTGCTCACCCCCCTGCAATACCCCGCCCAACCGGCTCCAACAATTAAAATCACCGATCGGTGAAAATATTTGTAACCGCACAACAACCAAAATGGGGTCAGTCAAAGATTCTTGATTGATTTTCTTCCCCCACATCCCTGTGCCATGTCCCCAAATCCAATGCAAACACCCCTGTCTCAAACAACCATTCACACCAGCCGCGCAATTGTTTGCTCAAGCCCTCGCCCAATGGATTCCGGGGCATTTTATCAAGGAAAACGCGATTTGCCCAAGCGCTCCCCCTCCCGACAAATCGCCAGGAGGGCCCTGCTTGTCAGGGCCGGATCGACTCGACCAATCCCAACAATTCCGGCTCTGCCAAGCACCGCCCTCCTGCGCCAACCGTCCATTCATGCCGAATGCACCCTTGTTCCAAGGGGAAGACGAATATTTGGCCAAAAAGGCAACCCGTCGGAAGCGCAGAACCAGTCCCTTCCGTCGCTCGGCGGCTGCCATTCCTTTTTATTCCCGCGACTTGTTCCTTGCATTTTTTTTCCAATCGTTTCTTATCAAGGCCGACCGTGACCCCATGGAACGTGAAGGATTATTCAGAACCCGAGACGGTCGGGATTTGGCTTGGATGGCGGTGGGCGATCCCGACGGCCCGCTCCTCCTCCACAACCACGGCGGTCCGAGCTGTCGCTTGGAGGCCGGATTGTTCGCCGAGGCCGCGGCGCGGCACGGGTTGCGTTTTGTCTGCGTGGACCGGCCGGGGATCGGTCGCTCGAGTCCCCAAAAAATTCGGACGTTTCCCGGATGGGCCGCCGATTTGACGGCACTGGCCGATGCCTTGGGCCACCACGAGTTTGGCGTGAGCGGTTGGTCGGAGGGAGGCCCCTGGGCCTTGGCCGCGGCGGCCTACATCCCGCCCGATCGATTGCTCCACGTCGCGAGCCTCGCGGGCGGCAGTTACGGGGCGTTCGGCGCGAACTGGGCCGCGGAACATTTGTCAAAAATCGACGCTCTCGGCGGTTTTCTCGCCCTTCATTTCGATCCGGGTTTCCGTTTGTTGTATGCCGCGCTGGGGATCACCGCCGCGCACTTCCGCGAATCCTACTACAAACAACTCCTCCAAGCGGTGAACGACGCCGACCAGAGCATCATGCGGCGTCCCGGGATCGAGGATATGTTCTGCGAGATGAGCGCCGAATGTTTCGCTCACGGCAGCGACGGCCTCGTGCGGGACAGCGAGGCGCTTTACGCCACATGGCCCTTCGAGGTCGGCAAGATTTTCCGGCCGGTTCACTTCTGGCAAGGCTCGGACGACCGCCTCGTTCCCGCGGTCATCAATCACCTCGTGGCCGCGCGCATGCCCGGGGCCGTCTGGCACGAGGTCGAGGGCGCGGGGCATTTCGTGGCCCTCGGCTCCGTCGACGACTGGCTGGGCCTCGCCGCTGCGGACTTGAAAAAATCTGCACCGTTTTGATCACGCGTTGCCGATTTTTTGACCGAAAATCCTTTCTCCTCCCCCACCCCGCCGCGATCGCCCGGAATTTTAATCCATTGAAAAAAAATTGCTTGTTCCGGATTTCCCCCTCCATCTCCCGCTCAGGCACAAAGGTTGGCACGCCCCTTGCTTGAACAGTTCACATCTCCGGGGCGGCCTTGCAAAAGGCCCCCCGGAACCAAGTCAACCAATGGGGGGTTGAATCGCGGACGGGGGTTGGGGAACCTCCGTCCGCACTCCCTCCGGGACCAGGAGAAAGGGAAATGACACCAAACCTCACCAACGGCCAGTTTCTCGCATCGACCCGCTCGTTACGAAATTGTTGCAAACAATGCGTTGCAACCGATTTGCCCGACACCGAATCTTCGGGCCGTTGAGGGATTGCTCCTCCGCCGGAGACGGTCCCGGACTGCATCGCGGTCACTGATCTTTCACACACCCTCTCCGGGGCAACCCGGCCTCCAGACCACCTTCCGGAACACCGCCACCGCTTGGGGCAAGCACAACCATGAACACACAAACATCCCGCTCGAAAAATCCGGAATCCGCCATCCCGCGACCCGCCGCCGTCCTTCGACCCCAAGTGCTGCAAAAATCCCCTTCCGCGCGTCGAATCCCGCCCCTTGGCGCAAGGTCCCAATTTCTCTCGAAAGCCGCACCGGCCAATCTCGTCGACCGCATTTTCCGCCTCCTCGGCCTCGGCACCCCGGCTTGATCCTGCCAATCCAAACGCCCTGCGCTCCGGGACGCCCCGACAGGTCGCCCATTCACACACCCGCTCCGATCCCAACATCACGCCCGGGAGGGACCTGCTTGTCAGGTCCGGTGAGACTTGCGCCAACACGAACCGGTTCCGACATAACCCGCGCGCTCGCGCCTTCCATCCACCGAAGGGCCGAAGGTCCAGCCCGCAAGGGCAACCAGAGCCTTCCTTGCAAAACGCAAGCGATGCCTTTACCCAATCCCCAAAAACTTCGCTCCTTGGGTGTGAGACAGGGAGGGGGGAGAGACGGGTTGTTCCACGTGGAACACCGGTTTTTTTGGGGGTCGGGAAAATTTTTTGGCCCTCTGGCGGGGCGGGAAATGAGTTTTTAGGGAAAAGGGAAGGGGATGGGTGCCGGGGAGGGGGTGGACGATTTTTAGAGGCCTTGGGGCGCGCGGAGGACGGAGAGGGTTTTTTCGGGGTTTGAGACGAGGGGTTCTCCACCCTGGCGGACATGGCGGAGGGCTTCGAAGAGGCCGATGCCGACCGAGGTGGCCAGGTTGAGGCTGCGGGCGGTCGGGAGCATGGGAATCCGTAGGCAGTGGTCAGGCTTTTGGCGGAGGAGGGATTCGGGCAGGCCCTTGGATTCGCGACCGAAGAGGAGAAAGTCGCCGTCGCGGTAGTCGGCGTCCCAAAACGATCGGTCGGCTTTCGTGGTGAACATCCAGGCGCGGGCCGCCGCCCCGGCTCCGTCGAGAAAATGGGTCCAGGAATCCCAGACGTGGATGTCGCATTCGTGCCAGTAGTCCATGCCGGCACGGCGAAGGGATTTTTCATCGAGGGAAAATCCGAGGGGTCCGACCAAATGCAGACGGGTTCCTGTGGCGAGGCAAAGACGGGCGATGTTGCCGGTGTTGGGCGGGATTTCGGGTTCGACCAGGACCACGTGAAGCATGCGGGAAGAGTGATCCCGGGGAAGGGAATTGCCAAGGGAATTCAGGAGTTGCCCGCCGAGGCCTGAGAGCGCGGAGGGGTCGGGTGGTGGGCAAGTCGGCGTGTTCCACGTGGAACAACGCGGGGACGATTGAGGCGATGTGTCCTCTCGGGCGAGGGGACGGCGGCGGTTTTATGGGTGCAGACCTGAAGAGACGGGATCGGTTGTCCCTCGGGAGAACGGAATCGGGCAATCGCTTCGCGAGGGGGGAGGGCATCGGAGGGATGGCGCAAGCCCCTCCGGCCTTTGAAAACCCGCGCGATCGCGCATCCCGTCTCCGAGGGGTCCAAGGTCAAGCCCGCAAGGTCAACCAAGGCCCACCCGAGCGATTGACGGAATCTCCATTGCAGGAAAAAATCCCTGCTTCCTCCAAAAAATCCAAAAGCAAACAGCCGTTGGTAAGAGAGCAAAGTCCGCTTGCGCGTGGTCGATTGGAACAAGGCGCGGGTGCGGCGGGCCCGACACCCGCAACGAAATCCATCCCAAAAAATGATTCTGCCTCCCGCCCGGGAATTCTGACCCCGTGATTCCGGCGCTCCTTTCCCCGACTAACCCGCCATCGACGCCGCAAACGCAAAAAGCGCTGCCAAGCCCCCGAAGAAAAGCACCAACAGAATCCACCCCGCGAGGCAAATCCATCCCATCACCAGGCCCGCGATCGCCAGCCCCTTGCCGTCGAGATTCGGATCCCTCCCGCAGCTGGACACCGCGATGTGACCGAGAACCACCGCCAGCAGCGGCGGAATCAGAAACAGAGCCGCCCCCATCAGGCTCAAGATGCCGAGCACCAGCGACGTCACCGCCAAGCCGGAGGTTTTGCGGGCGTAGGGTCCAGAAGCCGGAACAGGGTAGGGGGGCGGGGTTTGATGATGGGATTCCATGGTGAAGCGGCAGTTGAAAGTCCGAGCATGAAGCCATTTCCACCCCCCCCCGCAAGTCCTTTCCACGCGATCCCTCCGGTTCTCCGCGCCCGTTGCCACCTTCCCCATGCCTGGACATCCCCATCCCAAAAAAATCCTTTTGCCGTCGCGGCTTTTGCCCCCCATGACTCTGTCGTCCCCGCTCCATCCGTGCCCCGCCGATCCTCGCAACGCAGCCCTTTCGCTCACCGCTTGAAACTTGATTGATTTCGCCGCGCTCCATCCTTCGGGCACCCTTCGATTGTCTTTCACCGCGGCGCTCCGAGCCTTAAAAACTTCACCCGCTCCCCGCCCGATCCTCTTTGATCAACGCCCACAAAACAGCCGACACCCCCAACGCCCCGGCGCTGATCACGAAGACCAGCGACTTGTCCGCCGCCGACTCCACCCACCGCCCGATCCCCACGCTCACGAAAATCTGCGGCACCACCACCGAGAGGTTGAACAACCCCATGAAAAGCCCCATCCGCGCCTTGTCCACGCTGTCACTCACGATCGCAAACGGCAAGCTCACCACCGCCGCCCACCCGATCCCCACCACCGCCATGCACGCATACAGCCGAATCTCATTCCCGCCCCCCAGCCAAACAATCCCCGCATATCCCAGCGCCATGATGAAAAGACAAGCCGTGTGCGTCCGCACCAACCCGATCCGCTTCGCCAGCGGTTGCAACACCGCCACCGGCAGCAGGAACCCCACGCTGTTCATCACCAGAAACGCAATCGCCAGCACCCGACCCAACGCCTCCTTCCGCGCCTCGTCCAACTCCTCCAACCCCGGAAAAAACGCCCACCGCGCATAGGCGAACATGTAGACAAACATCGTCTGCACCCCCAGCCATGTGAATCCGTGCGCCAGAAAAATCCGCCAAAGCCGCGCCACTTTCGTCGGCCCGCCTCCCGACACCTCGCCCGCCGATTCCATCCGACCGGCCCCCCCCCCCAACTCCCGCGGCTCCCGAAGCAAAAACGCCGGCACCACATTGAACGCCAGCACCAACCCCACCCCGAAAAAAATCAGCGCCCCGTTCCCGAACACCGCCCCGACCACATACGCCAGCACACCGAACAACCCCGAGATCGTTTGCATCCAAGTGAACCCCTTCGTGCGCGCCTCCCCCTCGGGCGTCAGATCCGCAATAATCGACCGCGTGGGATTGAACCCCACATTGATCGCCAAATCCAGCGCCAGCGCCACCGCCACCGCCGTCCACAAAACAGGCACCCCGCTCCAATCACTGATCTCCCCGAGAAACGGCAACGCCAGAAGCATGAGCGACGCCGTGACCCCGCCCACGAGAATAAACGGACGCCGCCGCCCGCCCCAGAACCACACCTTGTCGCTCACGAGTCCGACGATCGGTTGCGCCAGCAATCCCGCCAGCGGTCCCGCCAGCCAGACGAGCCCCACATGCTCGATCGACAGATCATATTTCGTGCTCAGAATCCAACTCAGCGCCGAAATCTGCACACACAGCGCAAATCCCATCGCCGTAGACGGCAGGCTGAGAAGAATATAAAACGGGTTGGTCAATTTCCGCGGGGTGGACATAGTGGAGAAAGGGGAGGGGAGCTATCTTTCCGCAAGCCTGCCAAGCAAATCAAGCCGTAAAAAACCACGCCGAACGTCTCTATCGTTTACCCTGGGCAGGATCGGTTCGCCGAGCGGACCCAAACTTCAAACGCAAAGCGCCACCCGATCCCAAAATCCAGCCGTTTTTATAACGTTTCCCAATAATATATTAAACCATTTTTTATGGCAGCAAAAATCCTGCCGCCGCAAAGCTCCACACAAAAAAACCTGCAAAAAAAATCAAGAATCTTTGACTGACCCCCTTCGCTGCCGAGTTTAGGTTGATAGGCGGTGCGACAACTCCAAGCGTGAAGAAAGGGGCGCCTCGCCGCGCGGACCCATTTCCAAGGCAACACAATCCCCCAAACCGCCCGCGTGTCCGCCTTGGCAAAAACCGCGCCCCGCTCTCCATCTCGTTTCGCCCCCCCCGCTCTTTTTTTTCACAAATTTTTCCTCGACCAAGACCGCGATTTTTCGAAACAAATCCCGTTGTATTTTCAAGCCATTCTCCCCAGTGGTCTGGAAAATACCCGCGCGGATGGCTTGCGGAACCGCTCCTGGACCGGCGCTGCGGGCTGGCTGAACGATTTCAGAAACAAACGCGCCGGAAACAAAACCCCTTCTCCCGACATGAAAAAAACATGCTCCCATTCCTTGTGCGCCCGGCTTCTGGTCGCGGCCTGGTATGTGAGGCGCCCCCACGGTTGCGGGCATTGATCCGCGCATCGCCGATTCCGGAACCGTGAAGCCCTCGAATTCCAGTTCCGACGATTTGCCTTCGCACGAGGAAATCCGGGCCCAACTTGCGCGTATCCTCGCCGCCAAACCCTTCGCCGCATCGGGAAAATCCTCCCGCCTGCTCGCCTATCTGGTCGACCACTCACTCGATCCCTCCCAACCGGATCCCGGCCAATACCAGATCGCCCACGAGGCCCTCGGCCTCGGCCTGCATTTCGATCCCGACACGAACCCCATCGTCCGCGTCGGCGTGGGCCGCGTCCGCCGCCTGCTTGCCCGCTACTTTTCCGAGTCCGGAAAAAACGACCCCGTCGTGTTTTCGATCGCACTTGGCAGTTATCGCGTCTCCTTCTTGAAGAGCGGCCCGCTCCGCCCCGCGCTCCTCCCGGTGCTCGGAGTCGTCGAGTTCGCCGGCATCGATCTTTCGCCCAACTGGAGATCCTTTCCCGCGTTGCTGGCGGAGGAATTTCTCTTCGCCCT
>CAZVPK010000091.1:0-10032 GCA_964628505.1 uncultured Chthoniobacter sp. | reverse complement strand
TCACCGTGAGAACCACCGGCGTTTGGCGCGGTAGTAGTGGCGGCCCCAGAGGAGCATGTTGGCGTAATCCCACCAGGGTTTGAGGTGGAATTTTTTGCGGGTGAGCATGCGGGCGGTTTCGTGCCAGGCGGCGGGGAGTTGACGGCTGGTTTTGGCGTCGGCGTGGAGCCGGCAACTGGCGAGGGGTTCGGGAATGTAATGCCAGCGGGTGCTTGCGGCGATGCGGAGCCAGTATTCGTGGTCCATGCAGAAGTGAAGGGATTCGTCGAAGCCGCCGAATTGTTCGTAGACGCGGCGTCGCCACCAGACGGCGGGTTGGCCGAGGGGGTTGTGTTTTTCGAGGAGCGAGGGGGTGATGTGGGGCGCGGAGTGTTTGAGGCGTTTGCGGCCGGAGGCTTCGAGGAAGAAGAAGTCGGCGTGGACGATGTCGGCGTCGGGGTTTTGGGCGAAGGCGGTGTGGACTTTTTCGAGCGCGCCGGGTTCGTAGAGGTCGTCAGCGCAGAGGTAGGCGAGGAGGTCGCCGGTGGCCATGGCGAGGCCTTTGTTGATGGCGTGGGATTGGCCGCGGTCGGGCTCGGAGATCCAGCGGATGGTTGGGTTGGCCCGCAGGATGTCGAGGGTGGAGTCGGTAGAGGCGGCGTCGATGACGAGGTGTTCGATTTCGAACGGGGAGGCCCGGGAGAGACGTGAGCCGCCTTCGGCGGGGATGGGATTCGTTGACAGGCGGGACGCCTGTCCTACGGCGGCGCCTTGCGCGGCGGCGCGGACCGAGGCGAGGCAGTCGGAGAGGTAGCGGCCTTGGTTGAGGGAGGGCGTGATGATGGAGAATTTCACGCGGAAGGAGTGGTGGAGTTTATTCCAACATTCTTAAGAATGTTGGAATAATGCCGGAGGGCGTGGATTGCGGACGGATAGGACGGATCGGCGGGTTGAAAAAAGATGGGGGCGGCTTCGCCGCGGGAGTGGGACGCCTGCGGCGAGGCGTCCCTACCATTTATTTTCGAGGGGCGCTGTCGCGCCGGGTCCCCGGAAATTATTTGGCGAGGATGTCGGTGAAGATTTGGTCGTAGCGGGTGAGGACGGTTTCCCAGCGGAAGAGTTCGGCGCGTTGGCGGATGCGGCGGCCTTCGGTTGCGACGGGCTCGGGGTTTTCCTGGGCCCAACGGAGTTTGGTGGCGAGGTTTTCGATGGGGTTTTCGGTGTCGAAGGGAATGCCGGTGTCGGCGAGGACTTCGCGGGTGGCGGCGCAGTCGTGGTAGATGATGCATTTGCCCATGCCGAGTTGGTCGAGGAGGACGAGGCGGGTGGCCTCGATGGTGGCGGGCATGACGAAGGCGCGGGCGTTTTGGCTGAGCTCGATGTAGGCGTCGGCGAAACGGAGTCCGGTGAAGATGACGCGGTCGGTGGCGAGTTCGCCGAGGAGGCGGCGGTAGGCGTGCTCGTAGGGGTCGGCTCCGACGAGCACGAGCGGGAGCGGGTTTTCCAAAAGGCGGTAGGCGCGGAGGAGGAGTTCGGCTTCGTTCTCGGGGGTGAGGCGCGAGACGTAGAGGAAGTATTCGTTCGGGCGCAGGCCCCATTTTTCGAGTTCGCCGCAGTGGACGGGGGTGTCGCGGACGGTGAGGCCGTAGGAAAGGTGCTCGGGGCGTTTGCCGTAGTCGTGGAGGTAGCGGTCGGCGACGGTGGCGTTGTCGGCGATGACGCTGTCGCCGAATTGCATGGCCCAGTGTTCGGATTTTTTGAGCCACCAGCGGGCGAAGCCGCCCCATTTTTTGCGGCGGAAGTCGGCGCCGTCGACATTGATGACGACGCGCATTCCGGCGGCCTTGGCGAGGCGGGCGAGGACGGCGTTGCCGACGCCGCAGAGGTAGATGATGTCGTAGCGCCGCCAGATGGCGTGGAGCATCGAGAGGAAGGTGTGGACGATGGTGTCGAGGCTTTTGGTGGGGATCGTGTAGAGGCCGACGATGTCCATGCCTTTCCAGGTTTTTTCGGTGTGCTCGAAACGGGGGAGGCGGTTGTAAACGGTGACGGGATGGCCGAGTGCGGCGAGTCGGGAGCCGAGTTCCTCGACGACGACTTCGAAGCCGGAGTAGCGCGCGGGGACGCCCCGGGAGCCGAGGAAGGCGATGCTGGGACGGGTGGCGGGGGATTTTTTTTCGAGATGCTTGGGAGGGCCGAGGAGGGCGTCGCGGGCGGTGTAGTAGAGGAAGAGGGAGTTGAAGCGGGTGTAGCGGCGCCAGAGGCGTTGGGGTTCCTGGAGCAGTCGGAAGGCCCAGGTGGTGCCGGTGCGTTGCATCCACTCGGGGGCGAAGGGGCGTTCGCCGGCGAGGAGGGCGAAGGCGTCGCCGACGGCGAAGAAGACGCCGCGGGTGTGGCGGTGGAGGTTGCGGATGATCCATTCCTCCTGGCGTTCGCCGCCGAGGGCGACCCAGATGAAATCGGCGCGGGAGTCGGCGAGGGTTTTGGCGAAGGCGGCTTCTTCGGCTTCGGTCCAAGCGCGGAAGGGCGGGGAGAGGGTGCCGGCGATGTCGAGGCCGGGGGTGGATTTTTTGAGTTGGGTGGCGAGGGCGTCGAGGGTTTCGGGGGTTCCGCCGAAGAGGAAGTGTTTCCAGGGGGCGGGTGTGGCGGCGAGGAGCCGCTGCATGAAGTAGGGGCCGTAGACGCGGTCCTTGAGGTCGGCACCTTGGGCGTTGAGGGCCCAGCGGAGCGGCATGCCGTCGGGGAGGACGAGGTCGAAGCGCCGCATGGTGTCGCCGAAGGCCGGGGTGTGGCGGGCGAGCGAGATGATGTGGGTGTTGCTCGCGGCGACGGCGGCGGGGCGGGGTTCGCGGGCGAGCCGCTGGCACTCGGCGATGGCGGAGGTGTAGTCCACCACGGCGACGGGTGTGCCGAGGACGGGGAGTTTTTGGATGGCGGTCAAGAGGCGGGCGGGGGGATCAGGAGATCGACAGAATCATGGGAGGCCGCGGGGCGGCCGAGGACGGAAGACGGATTGCGGAGAACTGATGAAGAAGGGAACAGGGAGATGGGAGGGGGTGGCAAAATCATGGATGGCAAAATCATTTGGGAGGGATGTGGGCGAGGCAAAGGGCATCCCTCCACTTTTTCAGGAACGGCTTGCGGAATCGTTTTTCGGGCCGAAGTTTTTTTTTGATGAGCGACGGGAAAATCGCGTTGGAGCTGATCGAGCGTCTTCCCGAGGATGGGGATTTGCGGGACATTTCGCGCGAGTTGGAATTCATTGCGGGGGTGAAGGAGGGTTTTCGCGAACTGGAGGCCGGTCAGGGGGTGGAGGCGGAGCAGGTTCGGGGAATGGTCGATGGATGGGCTACAAGGTGATTCTTTCGCCGTCGGCGATCAAAGACCTCTCGAGAGATTCCGCACCCTCCTTATCGGATCATTTACCGGGTGGATGAGGTTCGGAAGGCTGTGCCTGTTTCCCGATTTTGGCAGGGCAAGATGCTGTTGGATTCACGAGGAAAAATCTGAAGAACGATGGGGGCGGCTGCGCCGGGGGACCGGGATCGGACTGATCTGACAGAGTGGACGGATCAGTATTCGTCTTCGCGGTTGGCCGTTGGGGAAGTGGGCGCGGGGTTTTTCAGGTTTTCGCGGGTGGCGGTGGCGAGTTTGGGGGCGTTGGTGAGGAGGGCGCCGATGCCGACCATGCCGCCCAATGCTACCAGGAAGACGAGGTAGCCGGCGGCCATGTGGAACCAGGAGGGGTCGGTGAGGGCGTTTTTGCCGATGGCGAATTCCGCGCCGAAGACGATGGTGCCGATCGTGAGCATGAGAATGCGGGCGAGGTTGCCGAGGATGGCGAGCGGGGCGGAAAAGGCGAAGAGGACGAGTTTTTGCCACCAGTCCTTGAGAGTGAATTGCGCGTAGAGGGCGCTGACCATCATGAGCGCGAAGAGGCTGCGGATGCCGGAGCAGGGGTCTGCGACATCGACGGCGAATTTTTGTCCGGCGGGAATTCCCATCATGGGATCGGGGGCGGAGAGAATGCCGGTGCCGTTGCGGACGACATCGATGCCGACGAGGTCGAGGAGGAACACGGCGGCGTGGGCCATGATGAGGCGGAGGGGAAAGGCGATGTAGTTGTCGAGGAAGGGGACGGGCCAGGCGAAGACGATGAAGAGGAGGGGGAAGGCGAGGAAGAGGACGGTGCGCCAACCGAGCAGGAACCAGATGGTGCCGACGAGAAGAAGCTGGAGCGAGGCCCAGCCGATGTATTGGACGGCCATGCGGTAGCCGAGCCAGAAGAGGAGCAGGGAAAAGAGGACGAGCGGGAGGCCGAGGGCCGTGGAGGATTTGGCGGGAAGGGGTTTGCTTTGGATGGCGTAAACCATGAGGGCGATGGCTCCGGGGAGGACGATGAAGCAGTGTTGCCAATCTTCGGAGTTGCCGGCCATCCAGGTCCAGAATTCAAAGAGCTCGGCTTTGTGGGAGCCGTAGCCTTCGGCATAGGGGACGAAGAAAAACAGCAGCGCGGGGACGAGCCAGGCGAGGCCGAGGGCGAGGAATTGCGCGGGAGTGGCGTGGGCGCGGAGTCGGGCGAGGAGGTCGGTCATGGGTTGGACGGGGCGGGAGGTTGGTTGGAAAGGTGGGCGAGGATTTTGTCGAGGGTGGCGGGGTCTTTGACGGGGTGGAGGGTCCACGCACCGGCTTGCAGAGCGGCTTCGAGGGTGGGGCGGTGTTTTTCGAGGGCCTTGACAAAACGGCCTTGGTCGCCGATGCGGCGGGCGCGGAAGCCGAGGCGGTGGGCGGTGGTGGGCATGTCGAGTTCGAGATACCAATCGGCGAGCGCGGGGTCGAGGGCAACCGCTTGCCAGGCTTCGCGGGTCCAGAAATGGCCGGTGCCGAGCATGGAGAGGGCGACGGGGGCGGCGTGGGTGCGGGTTTCGTTCGAGAGCCAGTGGGGGTGGGTGGAGGAGTCGACGCGGTAGAGTTCGACGCCGAGGAGGTCGGCGTCCTCGCGGCGGGCGAGTTCGAGCAGGCGGGCGGGGAGGTTTTTGACGAGGGGGAGGTGGTCGTATTCGTGGAAGAGGATGTGGGTGTGGGGTTGGGTGCGGAGCCAGTCGGAGGAGCGGGCGAGGAGTTCGCGGTAGCTTTGCTTTTCGCGCTGGTGGTGGCGGGTGATGTGGCTGCGGCCGGCGAGGTGGAATTTGTGGGGATGGGCGATGGCGGCGAAGTCGCTGGCGGTGCCGCCGTGGGCGAGGAGGATGTCGTCGGGGGCGAGGCCGGCGGCGTGCCAGAGAGAGAGGGTTTTGGCAACGGCGGCGGGCGGGCGGTGGTCGAGGAGGAGGAGGAGGACGCGGGGTTGCGCGGGGGGCGGTGGGATTTGGCGGGTGCGGGGGAAGTCGACTTCGTCGTGGGCGGTGAAGGCGAGTTCGCGGTGCCAGTAGGTGAGGCGGGGTTGGTGTTGGGGGACGGGGACGAAGGAGTGGTGGAAGCCGAGGAGATGGATGCGTCCGCGCCAGGGCAGGATGAGGCCGCGGCCGAGACTGCGGCCGGTGCGGCAGTCGCGGACTTCGGAGCCGACGAGGCGGAAGAACGAGACGGCGAGGTCGCGGAGGAGGCGGTGGAGTTTGGATTTCAAGGCTGCGGAGTCGTGAGGGCATGGACGCGGCATGACGCCAAGGCGCGGTGCGGCAGTGGGAGAAATATTCCAACATTCTTAAGAATGTTGGAATAAAGCGCGAGCGTGTGCAGCGGATTTATGTGGTGTTGCTGGTGAACCGATGCGGTCGCAAATGGTTTGCGGGGCTTCATGCAAATGGCGCGGGAGTTGATTTGAAGGGAGCTTGAAGCGGGGTGGTGAAAGGAAAGGCGAAAGCCGACGATGGATGTTCCAACATTCTTAAGAATGTTGGAATAAATCTTGTGTGGGTTTTGGAATCGCGTCAGGTTTTTGGGATGAAAACAACGGTGAGTGTGGTTCGGAAGCCGGGGGCGCGCTCGATGAGGCTGGAGCGGGTGGTGAAGGGGTTTGCGAATCATCGGCGGATTGAGATTTTGTTTTTGTTGCGGGAAACGCCGGAGTTGTCGGTTTGCGAGATTGCGGAGCGGTGTGGGATCGAGTTCAAGACTGCCAGCGAGCATATTCGCCGCATGGCGATCGCGGGGTTGGTGCTGAAGCGTTACAAGGGGCGGGAGGTGCGGCATGCGTTGACGGATTCGGCGGTGAAGATTCTCAAACTTCTGGATGGGCTGGTGTGAGCGCTTCGCGCAGGAGATAGGAGATAGGGTCCCGAGGGGCGGAAGACATTCTGTCATTCTTACGAATGTTGGAGTAAATATCTCGATGGAGCAGGGTGGTGTTCGGTATCAGAATTGTGCGTCTGACGACGAGGGAAGATGGACGGGGGGCGACTTTGCAGCGGGAGTGGGACGGCGGCGGAGCAAGGATTGGAAATGATCGGAGAGGTGACGAAACAAGTTTTGAAAATAGCAATCAAAACGCTTTTATCGTGAGTTGTTCTTTAAAAGGGTGAGGGCGGGGAGAGGGTATTCGCTTATGGCGGGTGAAGGGCACTGAAATGCAAGGCACAGTCAGTCGCAAAATTGCGGCAATTCCGTAAAAGTGCGTCGCAGATTTACGGAACCGTTTGGAGTTTTTTTATTTGAGTTGAGGTATGAAGGTAAAAATTTGAGGAGGAGACGATTGCTCTCCGGAGCGGGGACTCGGGAATTTTACTCAATGAGTGAGTAAAAATACTCAGCGGATGAGCAGCGACTGGCTGCATGTGCAACACGCATGGTGAGGTTTTGCAAAACTTGAGAGAAAAAGAGGTTTCTCAGGGCGGCCAGGCGATCACGGCGTTATTTGGGAAAGGCAGAGTTGGTTGGTTCGCTGTGTCGCTGTGAGATCGATTAGGCATTCCGCGATTTCTGGCAAGTGGTGGTTTCGGTGACGCCTTGGGGGAGGGAGGTGCGGGGTGGACCGAGGAGGGCGAAGGTTTTTTCCATGGGGACGAGGTAGTCGGTGACCATGCTGCGGTAGCGGGAGGAGGTGATGTAGAAGGGTTTTCCGGTGAGGGCGATGATGAGGTCTCGGGCGAGGCCGGGCGGATTGGACGGATCGGCGGGCGGAAGAATGGGGCGGCTTTGCCACGGGAGTGGGACGAGACGGCCTCCGGCTCGGAGCCTGCGCCTCCGAGAGGGCTCATCCCTCCAGTTGGGTTTCGAAGGGCCGACCGAGGACGATGGCGATCCCGAGGAGGCGAGACATGGCTCGCGGGGGAATGCAAAATTTCTTGCAAATTGGGAATTAATTCCCATATTGCAGAAATATGATTGCTCGATTGTATCGTGGGTTGGTGGAGGGGAAGCTGGCGGGGAATCCGGCGGTGGCTTTGTTGGGTCCGCGTCAGTGCGGGAAGACGACTTTGGCGAAGGAGTTGGGTGGGGTTTATTTTGATATGGAGAGCGAGGGCGGGGCGTTGCGTTTGGATGCGGAGTGGCCGGGGTTGGTGGCTGGGGAGCGGTTGGTGGTGGTGGATGAGGCGCAAGTGGAGCCGGGGATTTTTCCGCGGTTGCGGGGGGCGATTGATGAGGATCGGGGTCGGATGGGGAGGTTTTTGCTGCTGGGGTCGGTGTCGCCGGCGTTGATGCATGGGGTGTCGGAGTCGCTGGCGGGGAGGATGGGGTTGGTGCGGATGGGGCCGTTTGCGTTTTCGGAGTTGGAGGGGGTTATGGGGCCGGAGTGCTTGGATGCGTTGTGGTTGCGGGGTGGGTATCCAGACGGGGGGATTTTGGCGGAGGGGAGGTCTCCGGGATGGGAGAGGGATTATTTGAGTTTATTGGCGGCGAGGGATTTGCCGAATTGGGGGTTTCCATCGAAGCCGCAGCGGACGATGCGGTTGCTCTCGATGTTGGCGGCGATGCAGGGTCAGCCGCAGAACGCCTCGGAGTTGGGTGGGGCGCTGGGGATGGATCACAAGACGGTGGCCGGGTATTGTGATTTTTTGGAGGAGGTGTTTTTGATTCGGCGGTTGCGGCCGTGGTTTCGGAATGTGGGGAAGAGGTTGGTGAAGACGCCGCGAGTGTATTGGAGGGATAGCGGATTGTTGCATGCGTTGCTGGGGGTGAGGGATTTGGAGCACCTTTATGGCTTGCCTGTGGCGGGATACAGTTGGGAGGGGTTTGTGGTGGAGCAGGTGCTGGCTGCGCTGGAGTTGGCGGGTGCGGTGGTGGAGCCGTATTTTTTCCGGACTTCGGATGGCGTGGAGGCGGATTTGGTTTTGGATTTTGGGGGAAGGCTTTGGGCGATCGAGGCGAAGCTGACTTCGAATCCGACGCGGAAGATGGTGGAGGGGCTAAAAAGGGCGGGGGAGTTGATCGGGGCGGAGCGGTGTGTATTGGTTTGCCGGACGGCTGAGGAGGTGGCCGGGGAGGGGTTTCTGGTGACGAATTTGGCGGGTGTGTTGGGGGTGCTGCTCGAGGAATTCAGGAGATAGCGGGGAGGCGCTTCGCGTCGATGGCTGAGGAAGACGAGGGGGCAAAATCATGGACGGCAAAATCATGTTGGAAGGCATGGAGCGGGGGGTCTTTGGAATTTTACTCAATGAGTGAGTAACTGCCGGTTGCATGGGCGACGAGCTTGGTGATGTTTTTCAATAAAAAGAGGGTTCTCACGGCGGCACGGCGGTCACGGCGGAGGGATTAAAGAGAACGAAGGAACGGGTGCGGCGATTTTTTGGGTATTTCAATTGGCGCTCGGCCAACGGTGCGTGGGTTTCAAGGCTTGGAATTCGCAGCGTTGATCCGTGTCGCCCCGGGTGAAGATTTTATAGTTGAGGGGTTTTATCGAATAGCCTCCGGCGAGCAAACGGAGGAAGCGTGACTGGATGATTGCCAGTGGAGCAAAGAGTCGCGCCGAGACAGGGGCCATGGCGCGGAGTCGTCGGCGTTCGTCGGCTGCGGCTTTGTGCTGGCTGAGGTTTTCCCGGGAGTATGCGAATGACGCGAGGCGTTGGTGGAGCAGGCTTGCTTTCAAGTTGGCTCGCAGGAGCGTCAAAATCCAAACCGAGTCCCCGATGATGCGCCACGCGGGGTCGAACACCAATCCCCGCTCAACCACGCTGCGGCGAAAAAAAGTGGCGGCGCTGAAGACTGAGAGATTTCCGCTCGTCATGGTGTGCCATCGAGTGGGCAAGACGGCGGTGCGGTCGCAGAGGTAATTGCCCGAGGAATCCGTTACCACGATGTTGCCGAAAGCGATTTCGATGGCGGGATTTTTTGAAAACCACGAGGCGACGCTTTGCAATGCTCCCTCCAGATATTGCTCGTCGCAGTTGAGATAAGCGCAAATGTCACCGTCCGCGCGGGCGAGGCCTTTGTTGATGGCGTCATACATGCCGGCGTCGGGTTCGGAGAAGATTTTTAGGGCTGAGGTGCGGCCGATGGCTGAGGACTGAGAACTGACCCCAGTGGAGTAGCCGGAAGACTCCACGGGGCGAGTGGCGGAGGCCCGGTGAAGTAGGCTTTGCCCTTCACGGGCGGACGATGGGTTGGCTTCGAAGATGAGTTGGCCGTTGCGGTGGAATTCGGCGCCGAGTTCGCGGGCGAGGTCTTCGATGCCGGGGGTGCCGGCGTCTTGGATGATGTGCTCGACGGTGAGAGTCGAGGGACGAGCCTGGTGAAGTAGGCTTTGCCCTTCACAGGCCAAGGAGTCGAGAGTCGAGGGAGGAGTGGCTTGGTCGCGGACGCTGGCGATGCAGAGTTTCAGCCAGTCGAGTTGGTTGTAAGTGGGGGTGATGATGGAAAATTTCATTTTCCCCCGATGCGGGTAGCCGCCATTGTTTTTTGGATCGGATGAAAGTGGTTCACATTTGCAATTTGCCGCTGGCGGAGGGTCATCCGGATCGGGGGAGGATTGTGACGCATCCGGGGCGCTGGGTTTTGAATTTGGCGCTTGCGCAGCGGGCGCATGCGGGGATTGATGCGCGGTTGGTGGTGCAGGTGCCGGGGGCGGGTCGGGATTACGAGTGCGAGGTGGAGGGGGTGCCGGTGCGGTATGTGGCGGCA
>CAZVPK010000090.1:0-10063 GCA_964628505.1 uncultured Chthoniobacter sp. | reverse complement strand
GCGCGGGTTTTGTCAGGTCCGGGTCGACTCGCACAATCACGCCGATCCGGCTCTGTCAGAACCCGCGCGATCGCACCTTCTATCAACAGAAGGGTCGCAGGTTCAGGCCGCGAGGGCAACCAGCCCCCCAGCCAAGCGCAATCGTTGACTTTACCAAAAGTCCAAATGCTCTCGGCTATTGGTATGAGTCAGCCACTACAGGGCCGGGACGGCCGGGCCTCCTTCATTTGTCGTGAAAAGTCCCATTTCGAAGAGCCGTTGGCATGAATCCCTGCTTGCGCGGGGCGGGCGGGCGGGGCACGTTTTGGTTGTGGAAACCCTCGCCCACTTCCTCCTGATCGCGGCTTTTGTCAGCATTTTCCAGGAGCGCCGCACATTGACGATCGCGGCTTTCCTCGTCGCTGTGGCTTTTACGGCGCTGACCCTGCGGTTGCACATCACCGAGAGTCTGCCGCTCAACTTTTGATCCCATGCGCTTCCTCCGAATGATCGGCCCGGTTGGCTACCTTGCGGTCCACCTGGAGATTCTTGTTCTTTGTTGCGTCCTCCTGGGCGCTTTCGGCATCCAGTTTTTCGAGGGCGAGTTGCCCTGCCCGCTCTGCATCCTGCAACGCCTGGGCATGATGCTGGCCGCCACGGGCGCGGCGTTCCTCCTCGTCAAATGGAAGGATGGCGAACTCTCGCCGGGGGATTACATGACGGGGCACGGCATGATCATTCTCGCGGCGCTGGGCGGTTCGTTTGTTTCGATCCGTCAGGATTTGTTGCACATCATGCCCGGCGATCCGGGCTACGGGGATCCGGTGATGGGGCTGCACCTCTACACTTGGGCGCTGGTGGTTTTTGTGTGCCTGGTCGGCTCGAGTGCCGTGTGCCTGCTTTTCAACGGTTGGTTCCTCGAGGGCCGCGCGCGCCCGGGTTGGTGGTCGAAGGCCGCGCTTGGCCTGCTGGCGCTGCTGATCCTTGCAAACACGGCGAACATCATTGTCGAACAGGGATTCCATTTCCTCCTGCCCGACGACCCGCCGCGCTACCAACTCCTCCACGACCTTGGCCTCAAAAAATAGGTCCATTTTTCTTGGAGCCGCCGCGTTGTTTCTCGCCGCGGCGCCGGTTTGGGCGGGTGCCGCGCAGGAAAACACGGAGCCGGTTTCTCTTTGGCAAGGTTGGCTGCAGGGCGACCGCGCGCTGGATGGCTTCCTTCCGCACCGCAAGGACCTCGAGGACCGCGGCATTTTTCTGGGAGGCAGCTACACGGTCGACCTGCTCGGCAACCCGGTGGGCGGACGCAGCCAGGGGTTCGACTACTTCGGGCAGCTGCAGTTGCTGCTGGTCGCGGAGTTGGAAAAACTGCTCGGTTGGCGCGGCGGATACTTCGTCGCGGGAATGCTCGACTCCTCCGGCACCGACCTCTCGCAGTCGCACATCGGGAATTTTTTCGATGTCGCGGAAGTCTCGGCGCTGCCCACGGTGGTGCTGGGCCAGCTGTATTTCGAGCAGCGTTGGAATGACGGGAAGAACAGCCTCAAGCTCGGGCGCATGGCGATGGGGCAGGATTTCGTCGCGATGGACATGTTCAACCTCTATGTCGGCGGAATCGACGGCCACACGCCGGTCATGGGCTACAATACCTTTTGGACCTCGAGTGCGACGCGCTGCACCTGGGCGGCGGTATTGAAAACCGAACCGGTCGAGGATTTGACGCTGAAGCTCGGCATTTACCAAGCGACCCAGGCGAGTTCCGTCGTGGCGAACCACGGGCTCAACATGGAATTCGGGCCCGACGATGGAATCCAGATGTTCGGCGAGGCGGGGTTGCAAACCCGCCTCATCGATCCTTGGGGCGTCTCGCCGGAGGGCCTGCCGGGCAAACACAAGTTCGGCGGCTATTGGTCGAGCTGGGACTACGCCGAGTTCGGCGGCGGGAGTTCGCCGTATTCCTACGGGTTCTACTGGATCGGGCAACAAATGGCATGGCGCGAGCGACCGGGGTCCGACGAAGGAATCACACTCTGGTATTCGTTCGTGTATGCCCCGCAGACCGAACTCGCGCAGTTCCCGTTCTTCACCGGCGCGGGCGGCGGTTGGCAGGGGGCGCTGCCTTCGCGGCCGCAGGATTGGATTTTGTTCGGTTCCTACTTCGGAACTGTGAGCCGTGATTTCGCCTCGGCTCAGGAAACTTCGGGGCTCGGCGACCCGACCTACGAGTGGGTGCTCGAGTGGGATTACCGCGCGCAGGTCACCCCGTGGCTCTATGTGATGCCGAGCGTCCAATATGTCATCCGGCCCGGTGGCACCGGCGGGATTCCGAACGCGCTCGTCATCGGCGCGGAAATCGGGGTAACTTTCTAAAACCATGCGGACCTTCCTCCTTCTCGCCGCCGCGCTGGCACTCGCCGGCTGCGCTGTTTCCACGGATACCGGCGAGGAAACGGGATCGGCCCTGCCCGATGCCCGCGACCTTGCGGAGAATCCGCTCGAGGTCACCAAACTTCCCCAACCATGAAAGCGGCTTCCGTTTTCAAACCCCGCGCGCCATGGGCTTGATAGGAACCGTGCGCGGAACGCAGCCCCCGGGCGATTGGCGGGCTTGGGCCATCTGGGGGGCGGCCGCTGTTTTTTATCTCTATGAATTTTTCGTCCGCGTGGCGCCGTCCGTCATGCAGGAGCCGTTGATGAAAGTGATGCAGGTGAATGCGGCCGGGTTCGGGCTCGCGATGGGTGCCTATTACTACGTGTATTCGCCGCTGCAACTGGTCGCGGGCAGTTTGCTCGACCGGTATGGCGCGCGGCTGGTGCTGCTGCCCTCGGTGCTGGTCGTGGCCGCCGGGTGCCTGCTCGAGGCGTTCGGGCAAAGCATGGTTGCGGTCACCATCTCGCGGGGGTTGCAGGGGCTGGGGTCCGCTTTCGCCTTCGTCGGCACGATGTATCTCGCCGCCCAATGGTTCCCGCACCGCCGGCTCGCATTGATTGCGGGCTTGACCACGGCGCTGGGGATGGCCGGCGGCATCATGGGGAATGCCGGGCTGGAATGGCTCATCGAAATCGAGGGCTGGCGCGCCACGCTGCATTTTTCCTGGATCGCGGGGGCTGTGGTTTTCCTGGTGATGCTCGCAGTGATTCCGCCCGCACCGCCCTGGGCCGCCGCGGCAAAAAGTGCAAACCCCGGCGAGCGGCCTCCCATCAGCCTCTTCGCGGCGATTGGCAAAGTGCTGCGCAACCCGCAAACGCTCGTCATCGGGTTCATCGGCGGCATTCTCTATCTGCCGCTCACGGTCATCGGCGGGCTTTGGGGCGAGAGCTACATCATGGCCATTTCGCCGATGTCCGCGCAGGGGGCGTCGAATGCCGTTTCGATGCTGTATGTCGGCTGGCTCGCCGGGGCGCCGCTCGCGGGCTGGCTCTCCGACCATGCGCAAAAGCGCCGGGTTTTCCTCGTCGCCTCCACGGCGCTGACTTTGCTGACGACGGTTTTGTTGACCACCTTCACCACGATGCACCCGCTGGCGATGCACGTGTTGCTTCTCGCAATCGGGTTGGCATCGAGCATGCAGGTCGTGACATTCGTGGCTGCGATCGAAGCCAACGACCCGCTGCTGAACGGCACCGCCCTTTCCGCGAACAACATGGTGGTGATGCTGCTCGGCGGGTTGGCGCAGCCCTTGTTCGGGTGGGTGCTCGACTGGTGCGCCGGCGGCCTCGCGGCGGGCGCCTCCTACACAGGCGAGCATTACCGCGCCGCGATGGTGCTGCTGCCGGCATCGGCCCTGCTCGGCGTCGTGGCCAGCTTTTTCCTGAAGGAATCGTTCCGCCACCACGACGGTCCGGTGGGACATTGACGCGGGCGGCGCATTCGCGCCACACGGAAGGGGCGCCTGCGCCGGGACGACGGAGGATTTTGAAATGCGAAAAGGTTTTCAGGACACTTCGGTCCCGGGTCTTGGAACGCAACAGTCTCCGGCTCGGCAAGCGCAAGGCTTGAAGTGCGAGCGCCCCCCGCGGGCGATGCGCGGCGAGTTCTCCAAGGCATCTTTTCGAGACGCCGGGCCGTTACGGGAGCGATTTCCTGTCAACGGAAAGAAACGTCGGGATGGCCGACATGCAGCCAAAGGCCCATTCCGCGCAGGACGAGAGGTCGGCGAGCCATCGACATTCCACAATTAAAATCACCGATCGGTGATTTTAATTGTTGGATTGAAATAGACGCAAAGGCAGGGGTGGCGCACCGCAGACATTGATATTTACTGGGGACATTGCGTTTTTAGGTTTTTCAACGAGGGGCGCAGGGCGGGAGAATTGCGATCAAATTTTACAATTATTTTCACCGATCGGTGATTTTAATTGTGGCGGGAAGATGGGGGGAGGTCTTTGAGGTAATTCCCCCGGGGCGGGGGGGGGTGGGGGCGCGCTTTGCGGGGTGGTTTGGAAAAAATGGCGGCCGCAGGCCGGCGTAGGGCTTGGGACGAGACGGAGGTCGTCCGTCCAGGGTCAGTTTTCCTCGCCGAGGAGGAATTGGAAGTCGGAGAGGGTGAGGGCTTGGGCGAAGTTTTCTTCGCCGAGGATGTCTTTCGCGAGCGCGCCTTTTTGTTTTTGGAGGCGGCGGATTTTTTCCTCGATGCTGTCTTTGACGATCAAGCGGTAGGCGAAGACGGTTTGCTTCTGGCCGATGCGGTGGGTGCGGTCGATGGCTTGGGCTTCGACGGCGGGGTTCCACCAGGGATCGAACAACACGACATAGGCGGCGGCGGTGAGGTTGAGGCCGGAGCCGCCGGCTTTGAGGCTGATGAGGAAGACGGCGGGGCCTTCGTGGGTTTGGAAATCGTGGACGAGCGCGCCGCGGTCTTCGGTGGAGCCGTCGAGGCGGAAGGATTTCCATTCGCGGGCGGCGAGGGCTTCTCCGGCGAGGTCGAGCATTTCGAGGAATTGGGAGAAGACGATGACTTTCTGGCCTTCCTCCATGAGGGGCTCGAGGAGGTCGAGGAGGGCGGAGAGTTTGGCGCTGTCGGCCTCGGGAGCGTCTTGGGATGCGGGTTTGGAGGTGGACGCGGTTTTTTTGGATTTTTTCTTGGGCTCGGGATTTTCGTCGGAGCCGTCGAGGCCGAGGAGGCGGGGATGGCAGCAGATTTGGCGGAGGCGGAGGAGGCTGGTGAGGATGTTGAAGCGGAGTTTGTCGAGCTGCTTGTCGGTTTCGGCTTTGAGGAGCTGGGCGCGGGCGCGCTTGAGTTCGGCCTGGTAGAGCTTGGCCTGGGTGCCTTCGAGTTCGACGACGATGTCCTCCTCGACGCGCTCGGGAAGGTCGGAGGCGACTTCGGTTTTTGTTCGGCGGAGGAGGAACGGGCGGGTGCGGGCGGCGAGGCGTCGGCGCGCGAAGGGGTCTTCTTTTTTGTCGAAGTTTTTCAGGAACGAGGCGCGGTTGCCGAGGACGCCGGGCATGGCGAATTGGAAGATGGACCAGAGATCGAGCAGGCGGTTCTCGATGGGGGTGCCGGTGAGGGCGAGGCGGTGGGGGGAGGCGAGATTGCAGGCGGCTTTGGCGGTTTGGGAGGCGGGGTTTTTGATGTTCTGCGCTTCGTCGAGGATGACGGCGCTCCAGCGGGCGGCGCGGAGTTTTTCCTCGTGGGTGCGGAGTTGGGCGTAGTGGATGACGAGGAGGTCGCACGAGCCGTCGAGTCCGGTTTTTCCGGTGGAGTCGCGGTTCCAGACTTCGACGCGGAGGCCGGGGAGGAAGCGCTGGGCTTCGGTGCGCCAGTTGTCCTGGACGGACTTCGGGCAGACGACGAGCGCGGGGGAGTCGGAGGGTTTGTGGGTGCGGAGCCAGGCGAGCCAGCAGAGGGCTTGGAGGGTTTTGCCGAGGCCCATGTCGTCGGCGAGGACGCCGCCGAAGCGGTTCTCGGTGAGGTAGGCGAGGAAGTGGAATCCGTCGAGCTGGTAGGGGCGCAGGGTGGCGGTGATGTCGACGGGCGCGGGGGGAGTGACGCGGGTGTGGATTTCCTCGATGCGGCGGCGGACCTGCTCGACGCGGGCGGGCTCGAGGAGGGTGGATTTTTTTTTGGCGAGGGCGCCGAGTTGGAGGGCGTGGAGGCGTTGTTTCTCGTCGGAGAAATCGCGGGAGGCGAGGCCGAGGTCGGCGAGTTCGTCGATCTGCTCGTCGGTCATTTCGAAGTCGAGTTTGCGCCAGCCTTTTTTGTCGAGGCGCACCCATTCGCCGCGGGCTTTGAGAAGGAGGTTGATTTCGTCCTGCGTGAGGGTGGTGTCGTCGACCTTGAGCGCGACGGAGAGGTCGAACCAATCGATGTCGGCGGATTCCTCGAGGTCGATGGTCACGCGGCCGGCGATGGCGCCGTCGCGGAGGGAGGCGAGGTCGTGGTCGAGCTGGAGTTCGAGATTCTCGGGGCGGGTGGCGATCCATTGGAGGAAGAGGTTCGGCCAGGTTTTGGAGGGGAGTTTGAAGGAGCGGGTTTTGTGGTCGTAGGTGCCCTTCATGGGATCGAAGGGGCAGGCGGCGAGCCAGGTGGCGGCGAGGCCGAGGGCGGATTTGTCGAGGGAGATGACGGGAGAATCCTCGTCTTCGGTTTTATGGATGCTGGTCGCGGACCAACCGGAGCCGTTCCATGTGAAGTGTTGCGGGCTGTTTTTTGCCTTGGCGGAGGCTTGGAGATGGAGTTGGGAGGAGCCGGTGGAGTCGTAGCGGAAGGTGGCTTGGACGGTGAGGGGGACGCGGCGGATGCGGGATTGGAGCTTGGGCGGGAGCGGGGCGGAGAGTTCGGCGACGGCGGTGATGCCGGTGCGGGTTTCGACGGCGCGGGCGGGGACTTGGAAGGGGAAGCGTTGCGGCGAATTGCCGAACGGCCAGGCGGGAACGGGGTGGATGCCGAGGGCGCTGACATACAGGCGGCGCGGGCCGGGGAGGATGGTGATGGCGGGGGGCATGGAGTGTCCCTCGGCATTCACCAGGTCGATGCGGTAGTGGTTTGGGAATTCGGAATCGGGCGGGAGGATGCGCCATTCGAGCGGGGTCTCGGAGATGGCGACCGGCTCGAGGCGATGGTTCACGACATGGCGGGCGAGGAGGTCGGGGTCGGGGACGAGCTGGGCGAGGGCGTGGGTGAGGGCGCTTGAGAAGGTGTCGATGTCGAGGGATTGGATGGCGCCGTAGGGATTCTGGACGATGCGGAGAATGGTGGAGCTGCCGGGATCGAGGAGTGTGGAGCTGGTGTTGTTGTAGCGTTTGTCGGAATCGCACTCGCGGAGGAGCTTGAGTTTGGCGGAGGAGAAGTCCGCCGCGCCGGCTTCGCGGGATTGGATGTGGGGGAGCGGGTCGTCGAGGACGAGGCGGAGATCCACGCGGCGGGGGGTTTGGGACGCGGAGAGATCGCGCCAGGAGAGGAAGCGGTTTTTCCAGAGTTCGGCTTCGCGGAGGGCGTTGGTTTTTTCGATGAGTTCGCGGACGAGGGCGGGATCGATGGCTTCGGGGATGGGAGCGGGAAGTTCGAGGTGTTTGGAGGCGGCGAGAATCTGGAGGCAGGCGAGGAAATCCCAAGCGTCGCGCGGGGGGAGGTCGGGGTGGTGGATATCAGAGAGGTGGTGTTGGTTCCATCCGGGTTGGAGTCCGAGGGCTTGGATGAAGCGGGACTCGTTGATTTGCCGGGCGGAGGAACCGAACCATTCCTCGGCGGCTTGGAGGAAGGAGGCGGCGGGCCGGGGGAGGTGGCGGCCGAGTTTTTCGGAGACGAGTTCGGAGAGGGTGGGGGTGGCGGAGGGGTCCGGTGGCGGGGGTGCGGAGGGTTGGGACGGCGCGGGCGCGGGGGTGGTTTCCGAGGCGGGGCTTTGGAGTTCGAGGGCGAGGGCGGCGGCGTGTTTGCATCGCTGGCCGTAGCCGCAGGAGCAGCGGGAGAGGGCGAGGTGGGGGGTGAACGAGAGGGTGACGGTAAAGGATTTTTTGCGGTCCGCGGCGACGACGATGGCGGTGACGGAGCCGTTTGTGGGATGGGCGGCGATGTATTGGACATGGCCCATGGCTTGGAGTTCGATGCCGTGGACGAATTGGTTTTGGGAGGTGTGGCCTATGAGGTTTTCGAGGAGAAGGAATTGATGGGGGGTGAGCTTGGGAGTGGCTGGCGTCATGGGTGGGGGAGTGGGGGCGCGGGTGGTCGAAACCCGTTCCGGGTTCCGCTACGGGGGAGTGGCGCTTCGCGCAGCAGGGTGGGCGCGAGGCGCGTGAAGGGGAAGCGGTGTGAGTGAGGAGGTGGGTTTTGTGGCGGGGCGGCGGGCCGTCGAAACTCGTTCCGGGTTCCGCTACAGGCGGTGGGTCGGGCGGGCATGGGTGAGGTGCGGGCGCGGTTCCGGCCCTGACAAGCAGGGCCCTCCTGGGGTTTTGGTGGTGCGGGAGTTGGTGGGGTGCCGCGCCAGAGGATTTCACAGGCGGGACGCCTGTGCCCCCTTCTTTTCGGGTCGGTGAGGTGCGATGGCGTGGCTTATTGGCAGGCTTCGCACTCGCCGCCGTTGCGCATGGCTTCGAGGGAGCAGGCGGCTTTTTGTTCGGCGGTGAATTCCTGCTTGGGACCGGCGACGACTCCGCGGAGTTCCTTTTTCACATTCGTGGTCGGGCCTTCGATGCTGGAGGCCCCGAGGGTGCGGAGGTAGTAGGTGGTCTTCAGGCCGGTGTGCCAGGCGCGGCGATACATTTTGCTGACGACGCGCATGTCGGGCTCGCCGATGAAGAGGTTCACGGATTGGGATTGGTCGATCCACTTTTGACGGCGCGCGGCGGCGTCGATGACGAACTCGTGGCCGATCGTGAAAACGGTGCGGTGTTTTTCGCGGAGCGACTCGGGGATTTCCTCGATGTTCGAGAGTTCGCCCTCGAAGTATTTGAGCTGCTCGAGCATTCGGTTGTCCCACTTGCCGATTTTTTTCAGGTCGCGGACGAGTTCGGTGCTGAGGATGGTGAATTTGCCGCCGAGATTTTCTTTGGCGTAGAGGTTTTTGTAGTTCGGCTCGATGCAGGGCGTGGTGCCGGTGATGTTCGAGATCGTGGCGGTGGGGGCGATGGCGAGGACATTCGAGTTGCGCATGCCCTGGCGTTGGATTTTTTCGCGGACCGGGGTCCAGTCGAGGCGGCCGCCGCGGGGGACATCGATCTTCACGCCGCGCTCGCGCTCGAGGAGGTCGATGGTGTCCTGCGGGAGGAGTCCGCGGTCCCATTTGGAGCCGCGGTAGCTCGAGTAGGTGCCGCGCTCGGCGGCGAGGTCGCTGGAGGCGGAGTAGGCGTGGAAGGCGATGGCTTCCATGAATTCGTCGTTGAATTCGACGGCTTCCTGGCTGGCGAATCCGAGGCCGCGTTTGAAGAGGGCGTTCTGGACTCCCATCACGCCGAGGCCGATGGGGCGGTGGCGGATGTTCGAGCGCTTCGCGGCTTCGGTCGGGTAGAAATTGATGTCGATGACATTGTCGAGCGCGCGGATGGCGACAGTGATCGTTTCCTTGAGCATCTCGTTGTCGAGCGTGCCGTCGGCCTTCATGTGGGTGTCGAGGATGACGGAGCCGAGGTTGCAGACGGCGGTTTCGTCCTCGCTGGTGTTCAGCGTGATCTCGGTGCAGAGGTTCGACGAGTGGATGACGCCGACATGGTCCTGCGGGCTGCGGAGGTTGCAGGGATCCTTGAAGGTGATCCACGGGTGGCCGGTCTCGAGAAGCATCTTGAGCATTTGCTTCCAGATTTCGATCGCGGGAACTTCCTTGCCGGTGATTTTGCCTTGGCGCGCGAGTTCCTCGTAGTGGAGGTAGCGCTCCTCAAACTTGCGGCCGTAGGCGTCGTGGAGATCGGGGACTTCGTTTGTGCGGAAGAGGGTCCAGTTTTCACGGGCCTCCATGCGCTTCATGAAAAGATCGGGGACCCAGTTCGCGGTGTTGAGGTCGTGGGTGCGGCGGCGGTCGTCGCCGGTGTTGCGGCGGAGTTGGAGGAAATCCTCGATGTCGTTGTGCCAGGTCTCAAGGTAGGCGCAGCCGGAGCCGCGGCGCTTGCCGCCCTGGTTGACGGCGACGAGTTGGTCGTTGTGGAGCT
>CAZVPK010000089.1:2045-10187 GCA_964628505.1 uncultured Chthoniobacter sp. | reverse complement strand
CCGGCGCTCGACTGGTCCGCGCCATGCCGAACACCGCCGCCATGGTGGGCCGCGCCGCCACAGCCTACACCGCCTCCGCAAATGCCACCCAAAAGGACCGCGATCTCGCAGAACTCGTTTTCTCCAGCATCGGCGAGGTTTTTTCCGTCGAGGAAAAAAACCTCGATGCCGTCACAGGACTCAGCGGCAGCGGACCCGCCTACGTTTTTCTCATGATCGAGGCGCTCGCCGATGGCGGCGTCGTCTGCGGCCTGCCCCGCAAACTCGCGCAGGAACTCGCCGTCCAAACCGTTCTCGGCGCCGCCGAACTCGCCAAGGCGACCTCCGAGCATCCCGCCGTCCTCCGCGAAATGGTGACCAGCCCCGGTGGAACCACCGCCGCAGCCCTCGCCGTTCTGGAAAAAAACGGAACACGTTCCGCGTTTCTCGAAGCGGTTCGCGCCGCGGAAAAACGCTCCCGCGAGCTCGCTGGAAAATGACACCGTCCCGAGCGCGATCAACTCCCCTTTTCGCGCTCGCACTTTGCCTGTCCGTCGCATCACTCCTCGCCGAGGAGCAAAAAAAATTCGTCCCCCAAGTTCTCGCCGAGGCGCTGGCCGAGGCCAACCCCGCCTTCACCGCCAAAAACTACCGCGCCGCCCGCTCCGCCTACGAAAAAGCCCTGTCCGTCGATCCCGACAACCTCGTCGCCCTCGTCAACCTCGGCATGGCCGAATTCCAATCCGGCGACAACCGCAAGGCCCGTGATCTCCTCGAAAAGGCCGTCCGCCTCCGGCTCGATACTGCCCCCGCCTGGCTCACCCTCGGCATCATCCACATGGACGCCGACCGCTTCCCCGAAGCCCTCGCCGCCCTTTCCCAAGCCGCTCTCCTCGACCCCGAAAACCCCCGCGCCCGCAACTTCCTCGGCGTCGTCATCGGCCGCCAAGGCTGGATCGACGGCGCCCAGCAGGAACTCCGCCGCGCCGTGGAACTCGACCCCGCCTACGCCGACGCCCACTACAACCTTGCCGCCTTCTACCTCGAGGAAAAACCTCCCGCCGTCGAGCTGGCCCGCCGCCATTATTTCAAAGCCCTCGAACTCGGTGTTGAAAAAGACGCCGCCATGGAAAAAGTTCTCCAGTCCTCGAATCCGAAACCCTGATCCGCCACCGATGACACTCCGCTTCCTGATCGCCCTTTCGCTCGCCGCCCTTCTCTCGGCCTCCACCGCCCTCGCCTCGATCTCCATCAACGCCAAGTCCGCCATTCTCCTCGACGCGAACACCGGACAGGTCCTCTACAAAAAAAACGACACCTCCCAACGCGCCGTCGCCAGCACCCAGAAGCTCCTCACCGCCCTCCTCGTCGCCGAGGCCGGCGACCTCGACAGGAAAATCACCGTCACCCTCTCGGACACCCAGTGCGAGCCGTTCAAGCTCTACATCAAGCCCGGCCAGACCTACACCCGCCGCGAACTCCTCCACGCCCTCCTCATCCGCAGCAGCAACGATGTCGCCCGCGCCCTCGCCCGCGACAACGCCGGCAGCCTGGAGGCCTTCGCCCGCAAAATGAACCAGCGCATGCGCGAACTCGGCGGCACCTCCTCGAATTTCATCAACCCGAACGGCCTCCCCGCCGCGGGCCAATATTCTACAGCCCGCGACATGGCCCGCGTCGCCCGCATGGCCTACCGCAACCCCGCTCTCCGCCAGATCATGAGGACGCCGAACTACAACTTCCGCTTCTCGACCGGCAAAGTGGTGCCCCTTCGAAACACCAACCGCCTCCTGCGCACCTACTCCTTCTGCAACGGCATGAAGACCGGCTACACGAACGCCGCCGGCCACTGCCTCATCTCCAGCGGCTCCCACAATGGACGCGACGTCATCGCCGTCGTCCTCGGCTCCACCAAGGGCGTCGTCGCGGACGAGTCCGCCAAACTCCTCGCTCATGGCCTCCGCATCGACCGGTCGCAAATGAGCCAACTGCGCCTCGCCTCCAACTAATCCCGCTTGTCCCGATCCTACTCGCTCCATCCCCCCGCCCACTCGGGCACAGGCATTGATTTCGCCGCCGAACTCAACGCCGAACAACTCGCCGCCGTTACCTCCCCGCCCGGAGCCTCGCTCGTCATCGCCGGTGCGGGCAGCGGAAAAACCCGCACCCTCACCTACCGCGTCGCCTGGCTTTTGGAACAAGGCATCCCGCCCCATTCGATCCTTCTCCTCACCTTCACCAACAAGGCCTCGCGCGAAATGATCGAGCGCGTCCAAAATCTCCTTCCGGGCCGCGCCGACGGACTCTGGGGCGGCACCTTCCACTCGATCGGCAACCGCATCCTCCGCCGCCACGCCGAGCCCGCGGGCTTCCGCGAGGGATTTTCCATCATGGACCGGGAGGACGCCGAGGACATGATCGCCGCCGTTGTCGCGAAAGAGGGCGTCGTCGATACAACCCGCAAATTCCCCAAGGCCGGCGTGCTCGCCGACATCTTCAGCTACTCGGTCAACACCGCCTCGCCGATTTCCCGCGTGCTCGCCGAAAAATACCGCTACTTCCTTCCCCTCGCCCCCGACATCGAGAAAGTCCAATCCGCCTACGAGGCCCGCAAACGCGAGTCGAACTCGCTGGATTTCGACGACCTCCTTTCCAAAACCCTCGCCCTGTTCGAGACCCGCCCCGACATCGCCGAAACCTACCAGCGCCGCTTCCAGCATGTCCTCGTCGATGAATACCAGGACACCAACCGCCTCCAGTCCGAACTCATCGACCGCTTCGCCGCGCACCACGGCAACGTGATGGTCGTGGGCGACGACGCCCAGAGCATCTACTCCTGGCGCGGCGCGAATTTCGAAAACATCCTCCACTTCCCGAAGACCCGCCCGGGCGCCCGCGTCTTCAAGATCGAGACGAACTACCGCAGCGTTCCCCAGGTCCTCGAACTCGCCAACGCCGCCATCCTCGGAAACGAAAAACAATTCCCGAAAAACCTCTCGCCCGTCCGCGGGGAACATCCCGTCAAGCCCGCGCTCGTCGCCCTCCCGACCAATTCCCAACAAGCCGCCTTCATCGCCCAGCGCGTGATGGAACTCCTCGACGAGGGCGTTCCCCTCGAGCAAATGGCCGTCCTCTACCGCGCCCACTACCACTCGATGGAGGTCCAACTCGAATTCACGAAACGCGGCATCCCGTTTTCCATCACAAGCGGTCTCCGTTTCTTCGAGCAGGCCCACATCAAGGATGTCGCCGCGTTTTTGAAATTCACCGCGAATCCCCGCGACGAAATGTCGTTCAAGCGCATCGTCCGCCTTCTCCCCGGCATCGGCAACAAAACCGCCGACACGCTCTGGGAGCGCGTCCAGACGCTTCTCGCCGGATCCACCGCCTTCGACCGCCTCGCCCAAATCAAGGTCCCCGCCAAGGCCGAAAAAGAGTGGGCCCAACTCGCCCACACGCTCTCCGACCTCGCCCCCGGGGGAAACCCCCTCGCCCCCTCCGCCATGATCGAATGCGTCCTCTTCGGCGTTTACGAGGACTACATGAAAACCAAGTTCCCGAACTACGAGGCCCGCCGCGACGATCTCCAAACCCTCAAAAGCTTCGCCACCCAGTTCGAATCCACCTCCGACTTCCTTTCCCAACTCGCCCTCCTCGGCGGACTCGAAACCGCCGACGCCTTCGCGGGTGCCGCCGAGACCGAAAAAATCACACTCTCCACGCTCCACCAGGCGAAGGGCCTCGAATGGCGCGTCGTGTTTTTGGTGTGGCTCGCCGATGGAATGTTTCCCTCCTCGCGCTGCATCGAGGATCCCGCCAGCCTCGAGGAGGAGCGCCGCCTTTTCTATGTCGGCATCACCCGCTGCATGGACGAACTCTACCTCACCTACCCCGAGATGCGCCTCGGCGCGGGCTACGGCGAGACCTTTCAAACCCCGTCCCGCTTCCTCCGCGAAATCCCCGAAGACCTCATGGAAATCTGGGACGTCAATCCTTCACCCTATGCAAAATCCCGCGCCGATTCCCTCACGATCGACGACGAACCTTTCTGAAAATCCCCGCTACTGGTTCTTCATCAGCTACAGCCACTCGGACCTCCGCGAGGCGGCCCGCATCCAGCGCGCCATCGAATCGTTCCGCATCCCATCCACGCTGCGCTCGAAATCCACCCGCTTCCCGTCGCTCCCTCAAAAACCCTCCCCCGTCTTCCGCGACCGGGAAGCGCTGGCCTCGACCCACGACCTGACTGCGGAAATCCGCGGCGCCCTCTCCTCCAGCGCCAATCTTCTCGTCGTCTGCTCCCGCTCCGCCGCCCGCTCCCGCTGGGTGGCCCGTGAAATCGAGGCCTTCCTCGAAATCCACGGCCCGGAATCCCTTCTCTGCCTCGTCCTGGACGGCGAACCCAACGCCGACGATCCCTCCAACGAATGCCTCCCCGGTCCGCTCCTTCGCGAAAATTTCGGACGCGAAATTCTCGCCGCCGACCTCCGCCGCGAAGCCGACGGACGCCGCCAGGCCCTCCTCAAAATTCTCGCCGGCGGTCTCGGCCTTTCCTACGAGCGCCTGGCCGACCGTGAACGACGGCGCGCCACGCAACGCGCCGCCACATGGATCGCTGCCTCCCTGATTCTTGCCACCGCGTTCGGCACTTTGGCGATCCAAGCCGAGCAAAACCGCCGCAAAGCCGAACGCGAAGCCTCCCGCGCCAAACTCACCTCCGACTACCTCACCTCCGTCCTGCTCCAATTCCTGCCCAACGAATCTAACGGAATACCGAATGCCGCCCTCTTGCCGTTGATCGATGCGAGCGCCTCGCCAGAGCGACTCCGTTCTCTTCTGCCGGAACCTCTCGCCCTCATCCGTGTCCGCAGTCTCCTCGCCACCGCCTATCTCCAACTCGACCAACCGGAAAAAGCCATCAAACTCTACGAATACAACCTCGCCCTGGCCGAAGCCAAACTCGGCGCGGATGACCCGGTCACCCTCGAATGCCGGTTCAATGTGGCCGGAGGCAGCAGCGCCACCGGGAATCCCGACCGCGCTGAATCCCTCTATCGGCAACTTCTTGAGTCCATCAACAAGCAACCCGGACAATACCCCGCACAACGCATCACCATCGTCAACAACCTCGCCGCACTGGTCGGCGAGAGGGGTGGATATCGTAAGGCTGCCGACCTGTTTGAGCAAAATCTGGATGCCTTGAAGGGCTTCAACCCCACTACGGATTTCGTCCTGCACTACCGGTCGAATTACGCGAACCAACTTTTTCATCTGGGCCAAGTTGAAAAAGCGGAAACCATCCTGCGAGACGTCGCGAAGATTTACAGCACCTCTTACCACGCGGACCACGCCGAAACCCTCATGGCCCAGCAACGCCTCGCAAATGTTCTGATGGCACAAGGCAAAACCGCCGAGGCCGAAATCCTTTTTAGAAATATTCTGCCACCCCTCACGCAACAAATCGGCCAGAACCACCCGTTCACCCTCGGCACCGCCTTCAAACTCGTCTGCCTCCTCCACAATGAAAACCGCCCCGAGGAGGGCTGCGCCATCTCCACCGAATACTTCGGCAATCCCCCCGACCCCGAACTCGTCAAAAAAGGCTCGGGCCCCGGCGAACTCCTGCCGCCCTGCCCCTGAGCGCGCCCCGCGAAAAATCGCCGCTCGCCCTTTTCCCCGCTCCGTTCTATATCCTCCCGCCGTGAGCGATCTGCTGCCCGTGCGCGTGCGCGCGAAATTTTTCTTCGAAGGCGACAAAAAGTTTTTCATCAAAGGCACCACCTACGGCCCGTTCGCCCCCGATGCCGAGGGCGAGCATTTCGGAACTCCCGCCAAGGCCGCCGCCGATCTCGACCTCATGGTCGAGGCGGGCATCAACCTCGTCCGCATCTACTATGTCCCCCCGCGCTGGTTCCTCGACCTCTGCGCCGAACGCCGCATCCGCGCCCTCATCTCGATCCCCTGGGCCGAACACCTCGAATTTCTCAACGATCGAAAAATCCGCAACGAGGCGAAAAAAGCCGTCCGCGACGGCGTCGCCAAAAATGCCGGCCACCCCGCCGTCTTCGGCTACCTCGTGGGAAACGAAATTCCGACAACCATGGTCCGCTGGCTCGGCGCGCGCCAAGTCACCGAGTTTGTCGAGCAGTTGATCCAGATCGGACGCGAGGCCGATCCCCGCGCCCTGTTCTCCTACGCGAGCTACCCGCCCACCGAATACCTCCTCCCGCAGAACAGCGACTTCGTCACCTTCAATGTCTACCTGCACCGCCAGGACGACTTCGACCGCTACCTCGCCCGCCTGCAAAATCTCGCCGACGACAAGCCGCTCATCCTCGGCGAATTCGGCATGGACACCATTCGCCACCCCGAGGAGGAGCAGGCCGAAATGCTCCGCTGGCACATCGAAAGCGTCGTCCGCGGCGGTCTCGCCGGCACAATCATCTACGCGTGGACCGATGAATGGTTCCGCGGAGGCCAGGAAATTCTCGACTGGGCGTTCGGCCTCGTGCGCCGCGACCGCACAAAAAAACCCGCGTTCGAAACCATAAAAAACCTCTTCTCGGGCGACGGTCCCATGACCTCGCGCGTGAAGCTTCCCTCCTACCCGAAGGCCTCCGTCATCGTCTGCTCCTACAACGGCGCGAAAACCCTCGACCGCTGCCTCGCCTCGCTCAAAGAGGTCAACTACCCCGACTACGAAGTCATCCTCGTCGACGACGGCTCGACCGACAACACGCAGGAGATCGCGGCCAGCCACCCGTGGGTCAAAAATATCCGCCAGGAAAACAAAGGCCTCAGTTTCGCCCGCAATGTCGGCGCCCACGCCTCCACCGGCGAGATCATCGTTTACACAGACAGCGACTGCATGGCCGATCCCGACTGGCTCTATTACTTGATCGGCACGCTTCTCAGCGGCGACTTCGCGGGCGTCGGCGGCCCGAACATCTCGCCTCCGGCGGAAAATTGGGTGCAAGCCTGTGTGGCCGCGGCCCCCGGCGGTCCGAGCCATGTGCTCCTCACCGATGTCGTCGCCGAGCACATTCCCGGCTGCAACATGGCTTTCCACCGTTGGGCGTTCGACCAGGTCGGCGGCTTCGACCACGAATACCGCAAGGCCGGCGACGATGTGGACTTCTGCTGGCGCCTCCAACAAAGCGGCGGCGTCATCGCCTTCAGCCCCGCCGCCATCGTCTGGCACTACCGCCGCTTCACGCTCAAAGCGTTTCGCAAACAGCAGGAGGGCTACGGCGAGGCCGAGTCGATGTTGCGCTTCCAACACCTCGTCTTCTTCGGCCCCACCGGCACCGCGAAATGGAAAGGCCAGATCTACGGCGCACCGCGCTTCACCTGGCTCGTCAACAAACCCGTGATCTACCACGGCGTCTTCGGCGAGGGCCTTTTCCAATCGATCTACCCCACCCCGCAATCCGATGTCGCCGCCTACCTCAGCAGCATCGAGTGGGTCACGCTCACCGCATTCATTTTCCTCTGCTCGATTCCCATTCCGTTCCTGCGAATCGTCCCCTACCTCATGATCGGCGGCACGCTCCTCGTGGCCCTCTCCTACATGATCCACGCCCGGCTCGAGGCCAAGCACGACACCATCCCGGCCCGGCTCCTCGTCGCCTTCCTCGCCCTCGCCCAACCCCTCGTCCGCGGCTGGGCCCGCTACTTCACCTGGCTCAAATTCAAACGCACCCCGCCCGCCGTCATCGCCAGCGCGGAAAAAAATTTCAAACGCACCCGCGGCAGCATCACAAACATCCGCTTCTGGAGCGAAAACGGCCACGGCCGCGAAGCCCTCCTCAAGGAAACCGTCCAAGCCCTCGAGGACGAAGGCTGGAACTACTCGATCGATACCGGTTGGAAAAATTGGGACGTCCAAATCTACGGCAGCTTCTGGTGGGGCATCCAACTCCGCTCGGTCACCGAATACCACGGCGGCCCGAAATGCCTCACCCGCGTCCATCTCCGCTCCAAAATGGTCGCCACCACTTTTTTGGTGAACGTCATCCTCCTCTGCATTCTCGCCTATCAACAATTCCTCATTCCCGGAGCCAACTGGTGGCCGTGGATTCCCTACGCGCTCTTTGTCCTGGTCCTCGCACGACGCGCCCGCCGCCTCAAACGCCGCGTCGCCGACCTCGTCGAAGCCGCCGC
>CAZVPK010000089.1:0-1945 GCA_964628505.1 uncultured Chthoniobacter sp. | reverse complement strand
GTTCCCATCGCGGGAACCACCGCCGAAGTCGTCGAAGTCCTCCCCGGCGGCGAACGCATCATCGCGTTCGACAGTCTCCCCGACCTCGAAAAACACGGCCACATGCCGCTCCCGCCCTACTTCAAGCGTGATGCCGATTCCGCCGACGACGAACGCTACCAAACCGTCTACGCCACCGACCCCGGCTCCGTCGCCGCCCCCACCGCCGGCCTCCACTTCACTCCCGAAATCCTCGCGAAAATCCCCCACGCCTTCCTCACGCTCCATGTCGGCGCAGGCACCTTCCTCCCCGTGAAAACCGAGAACATCGAGGACCACGAAATGCACGAGGAGCGCTACTCGATTCCCGCCGACACCGCCGCCGCCCTCAACGCCGCCAAACGCCGCGTCGCCATCGGCACCACCGTCACCCGCGTGCTCGAGTCCCAGCCGCCCGGCCGCATCCAGCCTTGCTCCGGCAGCACCCGCATCTTCATCCACCCCCCTTACGAATTCCAACACACCGGCGCGCTCCTCACCAATTTCCACCTGCCCGGCTCCACGCTCCTCATGCTCGTCAGCGCCCTCGCCGGCCGCGAAAACATCCTCGCCGCCTACCACGAAGCCATCCGCGAACGCTACCGTTTCTACTCCTACGGCGACTGCATGTTCATCACCGATTGACCGCCATAAACGGGCTTCCGCAATCCCACCAGCGCGGTCCCACGCCTCGCGAGGAGGGACACGCTTGTCGTGTCCGGTTTGATGCGTTCAAGAATACCGCTCTGAAAAACGTATCTCTCTGAAAAACTACACCAACAACTCCACGGTCCATTTCTCCGGCACCCCGTTCGCCGCCCCCAGCAACGAACCCGTTACCGCGCCGCGATGGCAGTTGTCCCCGCCCACATTCGCATTCGCCAGCACCCCGCCGGAAAAATCCCCCGCATATTTCCAAGCCAGATACAGCGCCGCCGGGAACGCATCCGCGATGTAACACGCCGGACTCAACACCCGCCCCACCACCTCCACATCCGGCATCCCGCTCCACTTCGCAGCTTTCTTCGCCGAAACATGCTCGCTCGCATGTTCCAAAATCGCCCCCCGCAAATCCGCCCCCGCCGCCAGAGCCGCATGAATCCTCGTCAGACAAACCGCCGCGCGAATCACGCCGTCATTCCGGTGCGTCAACTCCACATGCGTTTTCACAATCTCCACCAACTCCGGATTCCCCGCCCCCAGCGCCGCGATCAACGCCGGCACCTGCGACAACCCGCCGATGTGCACATCGTCAATCCCGCAAGCCTGCGGCTTCCTCCCCCGCGCCAGGTTCGTGAAAAACGCGCGATGATATTCCTCCACATAAGTGTCGCGATGACGCCCCGGCGTCAGCATGAACTCGATGTATTTCTCCAGCCACGCCTCCGGATCGTATTTCCCCGCCGCCCGCACCATCTCGAACAACTCCACCGCCAATTGAAAATTCAGCGTGTTCTCCCCCGCCGCGAGAAACTGGTGGTAATGCACCCCGCGCTGCCCCCAATACCGCGCCTGCTCGCGAAGAATATCCCCCCGCGCATTGATCGGCTCGTAGCGCGACCGCCAAAGAATGCTGTCCGCATGCGGCGACCTCGGCGCAAGGAACCGGTCCACCATCCCGTAATCCCGCACCAACGCCGCGCGGTCGTAATACCAATGCACCGGCATCGCCACCGCATCCGCCACCAGCGCCCCCAGAAGAGCATCCGGAATTTCCCGCTTCTTCGAAGATTCCATTTCGGGAAGATTTACGTCCACGCCCGTGCCAACCGTCGCAAAAAATTCCCCGCCCGCCCGAACTTGTCGATTGACTCCCCGCGAAAACTCCCCTAGTTTTCACGTCCTCTTCAAAGCAGCCGTAGCTCAATTGGATAGAGCATCTGACTACGGATCAGAAGGTTAAAGGTTCGAGTCCTTTCGGCTGCGC
>CAZVPK010000088.1:0-10253 GCA_964628505.1 uncultured Chthoniobacter sp. | reverse complement strand
GCGGGTGGCCAGGAGGGCTCTGCTTGTCAGAGCCGCGCCGGTGTGTTCGGCGCGAGCCGCCCCGGACCCGAAAAAACCCGCGCGATCGCGCCACCAAACCAATCCGAAGGGTGGAAGGTTAAGCCCGAAAGGGCAACCGGGTCCCTCCTGCGCGTTCCGAAAATTTTTCTTAAGTCGCGGACTCCCTCGAAACGTGCCAAGGCGAGGGATTTTTTGCCCTTAGAAAAACGACAGTTGCGCTGAGGCGGCGGGGTCGGGGACGAGCCGGCGGCGGGTCGATTTGGCGAGGGCGGGCTGGCCTTCGGCGTTGAGTTCGGATTTTTCGAGGTTGCCGAGAATTTCCTTCGCGCGGGCGATGATCGAATCGGGGAGTCCGGCGAGGCGGGCGACCTGGATGCCGTAGCTTTGATCGGCCCGGCCGGGGACGATTTTGCGCAGGAAGACGATCTGGTCGTTCCATTCGCGCACGGCGACGTTGAGATTCAGGATGCCGGCGCGGGTGCGCTCGAGGTCGGTGAGTTCGTGGTAGTGCGTGGCGAAGAGCGCGCGGCAGGCGATCTGGTCGTGCAGGTGCTCGGCGACGCTCCAGGCGATGGAAAGCCCGTCGAACGTCGAGGTGCCGCGGCCGATCTCATCGAGGATGACGAGGCTCTTGGCGGTCGCGTTGTTGAGGATGTTGGCGGTCTCGTTCATTTCCACCATGAAGGTCGATTGGCCGCGGGCGAGGTCGTCGCTGGCTCCCACGCGGGTGAAGATGCGGTCGGCGAGGCCGAGGCGCATGGATTTGGCGGGGACGAAACTGCCGGTCTGAGCGAGGAGCGTGAGCAAGGCGACCTGGCGGATGTAGGTGGATTTTCCCGCCATGTTGGGACCGGTGATGATGGCGAATTTTTTTCCGTCGGTCCCGAGGTCGGTGTCGTTGGGAACAAAGCGGGCGCCGCTTTCCTGCTGGTCGAGCACGGGGTGGCGACCCTCGACGATTTGCAAAACTTCCGAGTCGTCGATCTCGGGGCGGCAGTAGCCGTGGAGGCGGGCGGTCTCGGCGAGCGAGCAGAGGGAATCGAGGACGGCGAGGGTCGAGGCGGTTTCCTGGAGGCGGGGGAGTTCGGCGAGGACGGCGGCGCGGAGTTCGGCGAAGAGTTCGATCTCGCGGGCGCGGGCGCGTTCCTCGGCGCCGAGGATTTTTCCCTCGAATTCCTTGAGCTCGGGCGTGACGAAGCGCTCGCCGTTGACGGTTGTTTGCTTGCGGATGTAGTCGTCGGGGACGGCGGCGAGGTTGGCCTTGGTGATTTCGAGGAAGTAGCCGAAGACCGAGGTGTAGCGGACCTTGAGGGATTTGATGCCGGTGCGTTCGATCTCGCGTTCCTGCAGGGCGGCGATCCAGTTTTTTCCCTCGTGCGAGGCGGCGCGGAGTTCGTCGAGTGCGGGATCGAATCCGGCTTCGATGAAACCGCCCTCGCGCAGGATGGCGGGCGGCTCGGCGACGATGGCGGCGCGGAGTTTTTCGGCGAGTTCGGGGAGCGCGTGGAGGCTGTCCACCAGGCCCGAGAGGAGAGCGGAGGGAATTCCGAGACCGTCTGTGCCGCCGAGGCTGGCGGCGAGGGGTGGCACGAGCGCGAGGGATTGGGCCAGCGCGGAGAGGTCGCGGGCGTTTCCGGAGGGGCCGCCGAGGCGCGAGGTCGCGCGCTCGATGTCGCGGATTTCGGCAAGGCGGGTTCGGAGATCGGCGAGGAGGTGGGCGTTGTCGAGAAGCGCGGCGATGGCTTCCTGACGGGACTCGATGGCTTCGATGTTTCGGAGCGGATGCAAAATCCAATCGCGCAGCAGGCGCGCTCCCATCGGAGTGCGGGTTCGGTCGAGCGCGCCGAGAAGCGTCATTTGGCGGCCCGCGCGGGATTGGACGAGCTCGAGGTGGTTTTGTGTGGCGGCGTCGAGAATGAGGAACGTGCTTCGGCGGTAGGGTTGGAGCCGGCGGAGGTGTCCCGCGGGGCGGCGCATCTGGCGCGTGATGTAGTGAAGAAGCGCGCCGGCGGCTCCCGTGGCGGCGGGGAGGTCGGCGCAGCCGAATCCATCGAGAGAGTGGACCTGGAAATGCGAGCGCAGCAACTCGGCGGCGGGCTCGGGTTCGAAGGCGTAGCCGTCCAGCGGGGATTGCGGCGTCACGGATTGGAACTCGCCGGGCTGGTGGTCGGGGACGAGGATTTCGGCGGGCGAGACGCGGGCGAGTTCGTCGAGGAGGGCGGGGAGGGATTCGAGTTCGGTGACGCGGAATTCGCCGGTGCTGAGATCGCAGTAGGCGAGGCCGAAGGAGTCGCCGCGCTTCAAGAGAGCCGCGAGGAAATTGGGTTTGCGGTCGTCGAGTCCGAAATCGTCGAGCGTGCCGGGGCTGAGGATTTGGGAGATTTCGCGGCGGACCAGTTTTCCGGCGGTGACTTCGCCCACTTGGTCGCAGATCGCGACGCGCCAACCGGCGGCGACGAGTTTTTCACTGTAGTTGCGGGCGGCGTGGTAGGGGACTCCGCACATCGGCGTGGTGCCGCGCTTGGTGAGGGCGACGTTGAGAATTCGCGAGGCCTCGATGGCATCCTCGCCGAACATTTCGTAGAAATCCCCGAGGCGGAAAAGCAGCAGCGTGCCGGGCGGGAGTTCCCGACGGGTGTCGAGATACTGCCGCATCATCGGCGTGGTTTTTTCCCCGGACATGTCGGCGGCGCGGGAGGGCTTAGAGGGTCGCGAGGTCGATGACGAAGCGGTATTTCACATCGCCGCGGAGCATGCGCTCGTAGGCGGTGTTGATGGCCGCCATCGGAATCGTCTCGATGTCGGAGGTGATGCCGCGCTCCGCGCAGAAGTCGAGCATCTCCTGGGTTTCGCGGATTCCGCCGATGAGCGAGCCCGCGAGGCTGCGGCGCTTGAAGATGAGATTGAAGACGGCGGGCGAGGGGTGGGGGGTCTCGGGCGCTCCGACCAGCGTCATCACGCCGTCGCGCTTGAGGAGATTCAGATACACGTCGAGATCGTGCGGGGCGGCGACGGTGTCGAGGACGAGGTCGAGGGAATTCGCGTGGATGGCCATTTGGGCGGGGTCGGTCGAGAGACAGACGTGCTTCGCGCCGAGACGCCGGGCGTCGGCCGCCTTGCCCGGCGAGGTGGTGTAAAGAACGACTTCGGCCCCCAGCGCGGAGGCGAGTTTCACGGCCATGTGGCCGAGGCCGCCGAGACCGACGACGCCGATTTTCTTGCCGGGTCCGGCCTTCCAGTGGCGGAGCGGGGACCAGCAGGTGATGCCCGCGCAAAGGAGCGGGGCCACGGCGGCGAGGTCCTTGGGGTCATGCCGGAGGCGGAGGACGAATTTTTCCTTCACGACGATCGATTTCGAATAGCCGCCGAAGGTGTTTTCACCGCCGAAGACGGGGCCGTTGTAGGTGCCGGTGAAGCCCGCCTCGCAATACTGCTCCTCGCCCTCGCCGCAGGACGGGCAGGCGCCGCAACTGTCCACCATGCAGCCCACGCCCGCGAGATCGCCGGGGCGGAAGGCGGTCACCGCCGAGCCGACCGCGACGACGCGGCCGACGATCTCGTGGCCAGGCACGCAGGGGTATTGCGTCATTTTCCATTCGTTTCGGGCGGTGTGGAGGTCCGAGTGGCACACGCCGCAATGGAGGATTTCGATCTGGACATCGTCGGGAAGCGGGGCGCGGCGGGGAATCTCGAAGGGGGCCAGCGGGGAGGAGGCGGACCGGGCGGCGTAGGCTTTGACGGAGTTCATGGGACCAATTTCACGGCGAAGGAATCGGCAGGCGAGAAATTTCGGCGCCGGGGCGCGGCAGGCGGCTTGGAACCGGGGCACTCGGGCCCCCGGCGGGGGGATGAACGGAATTCTTGCATCCGCGAAGCGTGTTCGTTATGAAAGTCTTCAATCCGCATGGACCTTGCGCTCCCTAAACGACAACCGATATTGAAATCATAAACGAGGACCGGGCATCCATCCCCATACCGGAGAACCAAGACCTATCGATATCACGCTACAGTTGGAGACCATTCTGAAGGTCGAGAAACGGGAGCATCTCCTCAAAAACTTCCTCGACGAGGGAGTGGACGACGCCGTTCTGGGCTATCTGACGGACAACGACCTGAAGGATTTGGGGGTGGCGCGGATCGGCGACCGGCGGCGGTTGCTTGCCGCGTTCGCCAAGCTCAGCATGGATTCCCCGGACCGCCAGGCCACCGCGATGCCGACGGCCACGGTCACCGAGCCGCACATCAACAGCATCGGCCTGCCGTTTGTTCCGATTCCGCGATTCAAGACGCTGGTTTGCATCTGGCCGGTCCGCGTGAGGGACTACAAGCTCTATTGCACGGAAAAGGGGATCGATTTTCCCGACCAGAAAAACCCCACCGACAGCGAGCATCCGGTGGTCAATGTGAATTGGCACGACGGCATTGATTTCTGCCTGTGGTTGACGGCGAGGGAGCGGGAGGCCGGCCAGATGCCGGACGACCAGTTCTACCGGTTGCTGACGGATCTCGAGTGGAGCGCGGCCGTGGGCCTGCCGAACGAGATCGAGGAAACGCCCGCCGAGCGGAGCAAGGTGAAGCCCGGCTACCCGTGGGGTCCGGTTTATCCGCCGCGCAAGGGGGTCGGGAATTACCATCCCTCGCTGAAAGTCGACGACTGGGATTTCACCTCGCCGGTGGGTTCGTTCAAGCCGAACGAGCACGGCATCTACGATCTGAGCGGCAACGTGTGGGAGTGGTGCATGGACAATTACAACACGTCGCGGACATTCCACACGCTGCGGGGCGGCGCCTGGGATTTCTACGGCAGCGGATTGATGTCCTCGGCGAGAAACGCGAACGATCCCAACGGCAAGGGAACGAGCGTGGGCTTCCGGATCGCGTGGGCCATGCAGGAGCGGTTCGCGGGCAAGCCAAAAAACCTCCGCACCTGATTCCATCGCGACCGCCGGGGTTCGAAAACCGCCGAAGGCGGCTTGGCGCGGGTGCCGCGGGCGGCTAGTGGTTTTCCCACCTCATGCGCGCATTTTTGAGAATCCTTGGCTGGACGGTGCCCGGTCTGGCCGTTGCGGCGATGGTCGGGCTGTGGATCGGCCAGCCGGTTTCGGACCAGGAGTTGCTCGCGAACTTCGCGAAGGCGGGGGATTTTTTCCGCGGATGGCAAAGCGTCGGTTTCTGGCCCTGGTGGACGCCGATGTTCCTGCAGGGGACGAGTCTCGCGCCGTCGTGGAGCGTGATGGCCTCGAATCTCCTGCTGCTGGCGGGCGCGGCGGGGTTCGGATTTCTTGCGGGACCGAAAATCGCGGCGGGCGCGTGCCTGGTTCTCGGGGCGGCGGGGATGGTTTTCTTTCTGCGGCGGTGGACCGGAAACCGGCTTGCGGCCTGGCTCGGCGGGGTTTTGTTCGTGCTCCAGCCCTCGGTGCTCACGCGCGCGGCGGAGTTCGAGCACTTCGTGGTGGTGGCGTCGATGGGCGCGCTGCCGTGGGTGCTGTGGGCGATGGTTGGATTTTTCCGGAACGGAACGCGGCGCGACGCGGTGGTGCTGGGTGTGTGTTTTTCCGCGCTGGCGCTGGCTTACGGGAAGACGGCGCTGATGGCCGCGCCGTTGCTCGGGGCGTTCGCGGCGGTGCTGTATTTTTCCGAGCCACGCGGGTCGCGGCCTCCCCGGCGGCGGATCGGCTTGGCGGCGGCGGTTGTCCTCGTGCTGGCGGTCGTTCCCAATCTTCCGGCGCTGCGCGAATCGGGATTCGTGGCGATGTTCGAATTCGGTCCGTTCGAGGGCTGGCAGCGCGCGTTCTCGACAAAAAGCGCGTTGGGTTGGCTGGACCGCGGAGGTGTTCTTGGAGCGGGAATGGACCCGGGCTACGCGCCCACGACCGCGGAGGGTGGAATGTATCTCGGGCTGGTCGCCGGGCTGGTTCTCGCCGCCGCGTTGATTCGCGGGGTGGTTCATTCCTCGCCGGGCGGACGCGCGGCGAGGACGCTTCTCGCCCTCGCGCTGGGGGCGTTCTGGCTGTCCTTCGGTCCGCGCAGCGTGGTCGGCGGGCATTTCGAGTTTCTGCGGCTGTCGGGGGGGGCGGCGGATTTCACTCCCGCGCTGGCATGGTTTCTCCTCGTCGCGCAGGTGTGGGCGGTTTTTCGATTGCTGCCGTCGAGGTCCGTTCCCTGGCTCTGGGCGGGCGCGGGGATCTCGCTGGTTTATCTGTTTGTGCCGGGATTCCGGATTCTCGAGTGGCTGCCGGTTTACCAAAGCCTCCGCGCGCCCTTTGATTTTTATCAGGTCACCGGTGTGGTTTTTGTCATGGGCGCGGTGGCGTTGGCGGCCGCGGCGTTGCTGGAGGAGGTTTCCCCGGGGCGGCTTCGCCTCGGACTCGCGGCGGGATTGGCGGTGTTGGGCGCGTTGGACACGGGCGCGCAGGCGAGGTCGTTTTTCGGCGCGCGGATGGATCGGGCGGTGTGGGACGATTTCACCGCCGCGCAGGAGTTCCTGAAAACCGCTCCCGCCGCCGGGCGGGTGCATCCGTTCTCGGGAAGATATTTTTATTTGATGACGACGTGGATGTCGGGACGGGCGCTGACCACGGAGGCGTTCAACAGTTATCTGCAACAGCGCAACGCCGCGGTGTTGCAAGGCTCGGCGACTCTCGGGGACGGTTTTCTCGAGAGCCTGTTCCGGATTTCGGGAACCGCCTACCTCCTCGTGGACAAGACCGATGCCGACATCCCCGAGGACTTGCGGGAACGGCTCCGGAAACTTTGCGATCCGGTTTTTGAAAACACCCGTTTCGCCGTGCTGGCTGTTCCGAATCCGCTGGGAGCGGCCTTCCTCGCGCGGGATTTCGTGCTGGCTCCCGACGACTCGCCGGCCAATGCCATGGCGGCGCTCGGCGGCGCGTCGCACGATCTCGCGATGATCGAGGGAACGGGGATGCCGACCGACGAACCGGGTTTGCAGGGGCGCGTGGTCGAAGGCCGCATCGCCGCGAAGGAAGGCGGCGTGCTGGAGGACGGACGCCCCTTTTTGGCCGTTTCCAGAAAAGGGGCGGCGACCTACGAGCGTTTCGAATTCGAGCCGCCCGGCGAGGCCGGCTGGCTGGTCTTCAACGAGGCGTGGCATCCGGATTGGCGGGCGTTTTCAGACGGCGCGCAAATTCCCGTGTCCAAAGCGATGCTGGCTTTTTCGGCGGTGGGGACGGACGGGAAAAAATCCGTGGTCTTCGAGTTCCGACCGCCGTGGTGGTATGACTGGTGCGCGTGGGCGGGCGTCGCGGGTTGGATGGGCGCGCTGGGCTGGCTCGGCTCGGGAATCAGGCCGGGCGCCGGCCGGTCAAAGCGCGTTGGAGCGTGAGTTGATCGGCGTGCTCGAGTCCTCCGCCGGCGGGCAGGCCGTGGGCGATGCGGGTGGCGGGAACTCCGAGCGGCGCGAGGATTTCGACAAGATAGCTGGTGGTCGCCTCGCCTTCGACATCGGCGCTGAGGGCGAGGATCACCTCGGAGGGTTTGTGGCGCTGGATTCGTTCGAGCAGTTGGCCGATGCGGAGCTGGTCGGGGCCGATGTGGTCGAGCGGCGCGAGACGGCCGCCGAGCGCGTGGTAGAGACCGCCGAAGACTCCGCTCCGCTCCAGGGGCAGGATGTCGGTGGCCTGCTCGACGACGCAGAGTTCGCGGCCCTGTCGGGCGGGCTGGGAGCAGATTTCACAGATTTCGCCGACCGCGAAAAACCCGCAGTCGCGGCAGGGATGGACGGTGGACGCGGCTTGCGTGATGGCATCCGCGAGAAGGCCGGGGCGGGCATCCTTGTGGCCCAGCAGCCAGAGCGCGCAACGCTCGGCGCTGCGCGGACCGAGCCCCGGCAGGCGCCGCAACTCGCGGGCGAGCTGATTGAAGGGCGCGGGGTAGTCGAGCGGCATTTGGAAAAAATCAATGCTCCGCGAGGCGGCCATCGACGATGCGGATCAACCGGTCGCCGCGCGCGGCAAGGCGGTCGTCGTGCGTCACCACGGCGAGGGTGCGTCCATCGGCCTTCGAAAGCTCAAGCAGCAGATTGATGATGGTCTCGCCGGTTTTGGAATCGAGGTTGCCGGTGGGTTCGTCGGCGAAAAGGATCGAGGGATCGTTGACGAGCGAGCGGGCGATGGCGACGCGCTGTTGCTCGCCGCCGCTGAGTTCGGAAGGGAGGTGGTCGAAGCGGTCCTTGAGTCCCGCGCGCTCGAGAAGTTCCTTCGCGCGGGCTTCGGATTTTTTTCCGCCGATGAGAGCGGGGAGCATCACGTTCTCGAGGGCGGTGAGTTCCGGCAGCAAAAAATAGGATTGGAAAACAAACCCCATGCGCTCGTTGCGCAAGCGGGCGAGGGCGTTTCCCGAGAGGTCGTAGAGGGATTTCCCCTCGAACTCCACCGAGCCCGCCCCGGGGGTTTCCAGGCCGGCGATCGTGTAGAGGAGGGTGGTTTTTCCCGCGCCGCTGGCGCCGCAGAGGAAAACCGTTTCGCCCGCGGCGATGTCCAGATCGATGCCGCGAAGGACGTCGATTTCGCGGCCCCCGATGCGGAACGACCTTTTCAGTCCGCGTGCCGTGAGGCGCGGCGTCATCCCCTCTTGTCGAGCGGGAGGAATTTTTTCCCGAGCGCCGGGCCGGTGTATTCGCTGAGGGGCCGGTAGAGGCGGTTGTCGGCGAGTTGCTCCATCACGTGTCCGGTCCATCCGGCTGTGCGCGCGATGGCGAAGACCGGCGTGAAGAGGTCGGTGGGCAGGCCGAGCGAGTAGTAGACTGTGGCGGAGTAGAAATCGACGTTCGCGTTGAGGCCCTTTCGCTCCTTCATGATCTTGGCGATGCGCTCGCTCATGTGGATCCACTTCGGCTCCCCGAGCTGCTCGCTGAGCGCCACGGCCATCGTGCGGAGGTGCGGCGCGCGGGGGTCGAGGGTCTTGTAGACGCGGTGGCCGATGCCCATGATTTTTTTCTTCTGGGCGAGCTGGTTTTCGATCCAGGCGTCGACATTCGACTCCTCGCCGATTTGCTGGAGCATGTGGATCACGCCCTCGTTGGCGCCGCCGTGGAGCGGACCCTTGAGGGTTCCGATCGCGGAGGTGATCGCTGAATACATGTCCGAAAGCGTGGCGATGGTGACGCGGGCCGCGAAGGTCGAGGCGTTCATGCCATGGTCGGCGTGGAGAACATAGGCCATGTCAAGCGTGCGCGAGGCTTGCTCGGACGGCTCCTGGCCGTTGATGAGGTAGAGAAAATGGGCGGCCTCGCCGAGGTCGGCCCGGACCGGCGGAAGATCGAGGCCCTTGCGCGCGCGGTGGAAGTAGGCGGCGATCACCCCGATTTTCGCGGTGATGGAGACCGCCCGGTCGTAGGTCGCCGCGGCGCTCTCGTCCTTGATGTCGGAATCATACAGGCCGAGCATCGAGACGGCGGTGCGCATGACGTCCATCGGGGCGGCGTCCTTCGGCGCGGTTTTGAGAAAATCCACCACCGGCGCGGGAAGTTCGCGGGCGGCGCGGAGTTCCTGCTCGAGGGTTTCGAGTTGGGATCTGGTGGGGAGTTCGCCGTGCCAGAGAAGATGGACGATCTCCTCGAAGCTGGCCTTGCCGGCGATCTCGTTGATGTTGTAGCCCGCGTAGATGAGAATTCCCTCGACCCCCTGCACATCGCTGAGGTTGGTGGAGTTGGCGACGATTCCTTCGAGTCCTTTGGCGGTGAGTGGCATGGTGTTTTTTGGATCTGGATGGTTGCGGGAGAGGGATTGGCGCTGGATCATGCCCCAAGCTCCGCGTGCTTGAAAAGCCCAAGCATTGAAAAATCGGCTTTCCTCGTCCTTGGACCCTTCGCTCAAACGGCACAGCAGCGCCCATCGAGAAAACCCCCCGGCGAAAAATTCCTTTTCGCGAGCACGCCTCGGCACCATGTTCCCGCGCCGCAAGATGTCCCCGCCCTCCGGATTCCTGAAAACTCTCTTCCTTTCCGCAATGGCGTGGATTTTCGCTGGTCTCGGGGCGGTCGCTTCGGAGCCTCCCCCGCCGATCCTCCTCACAGAAAATCCCTCGCCCGTTTTCGATCTCTCGCCGCATGCGGAGTTCCTCATTGATCCCTCCACGAAGCTCGACATCGCCCAAATCCTCTCCCCGCCGTGGAGCGGGGAATTCAAACCCCCGGCCGCCTCGCCGCCCTCCTTCGGCTTCACCAAAGCCGCCGTGTGGATGCGCTGTGAAATCCGCTCCGCGAGTCCCCG
>CAZVPK010000087.1:0-10277 GCA_964628505.1 uncultured Chthoniobacter sp. | reverse complement strand
GTGTTCGAAATTCGTTTCGAATTCCGCCACGGGCTTTTGTCAACGATCGATTTTCCAAGGCGAGGGTATTTTGATTCGCGGACGTTGGCGCTTTTGGCTTCGCCCAAGGGCAAAGCCCCGCGACCCATCCCGGCCAGTGGCCAAGGCTGCAAACGACAATCCCGGATCCCCCCGGCCACGAGTCGACACAAGTTTGAATTTGAGTTTCCGGGCTTCGCGATTAGTTTCACCCGGAATGTTGCAAAATAGTTTTGTTGATTTCCGGAGATTGGCGTTGCTGGCAACCTCCTGTTTGTTTTTTTCGGTTCCCGCTTTGCGGGCCGCTCCGCCGGTTTTGCCGGCTCCCCAAACCCAAGCCGCTCCCGTCCAGGCGGCGGGTGCCTTCCGCGCCGATGCCTCGTCGCCCCCGGTGGCGCCTGGAGTTCCGGTCGAGCGTGCGATGGGTGTCGATGCCCCGTTGCCCTCGTTGATGGCGGGCGAGGGGGATTACGTCCTGGCGGCCGGCGACACGATCGACCTCATGGTCTACAAGGAGCCCGATTTGAGCATGCGCTCGAAAATCGCGCGCGACGGCCGGGTGCAACTCCCCCTCCTCGGCGAGGTCAACGTGGCGGGAATGACCGTTCGGCAGGCGCAAGACCACATCCGCAAACTCCTCAACGCCGACTACCTCGTGGACCCGCAGGTTTATTTGAACATCGCCTCCTACACCCAGCGCAAGATCACGCTCATCGGCCAGGTCGTCCGTCCCGGCAGCTACGAACTTCAAGGCAACGAATCCCTCGGCATTCTCGAGGCCATCGGCATGGCCGGTGGATTCACCCGCATCGCCGATTCCAAGAACGTCACTGTCAAGCGGGCCGTCGACGGCAAGACGGAGACCATCAAGGTCAACACCAAGCGCCTCGAGGATCCGAGAGGTGGAAGCTTCCAAGTCCTGCCGGGCGACATCATCACCGTCGGCGAGAGTTGGTATTGACCCGAACCCTCAAAATTTGAACCTCACCCGATGAGCAAGGACACAATCGCCCCCAAACCCCACACCCACGGCGTGAGCGACGCCATCGACTGGCGCGAATATTTCCACGCGGTCGTGGACCGTCTCTGGATCGTGATCCTCTGTTTGGTCGTCTCCGGCATCTATGCCGGATACAGCCTTTCGAAAATCGAAACCCAATACCGCGCGCGGGCCGTGCTCTTCATCGAGCAGGAACAGGCCAAGGTCATCGACGCCCAGCAGGTCCGCGACGAGGCGATCCGGAGCATCGACATGATCAACACCGTGGTCGACCTCTTGCGCAGCTATCCCTTCGCCCAGCGCGTGGCCGCGAGGTTGAAGCTCGACCAGGACCCCCGCTTCCTCGCCGCCGCCGGCATTCCGGCCAAGGACGCCACCCCCGACCGCGTGGCCGCCTCGCTCAGCGGAATGGCCTCCTCGGTCTACCGCACAAACACCCGATTGATCGACGTGATGATCACCACGGCGGATCCGAACCTTTCGGTGAAACTCGCGAACGCCTACGCGAACGAATACATCCGCTACGTCTTCGAGCGGCGTTCCGAGGCCTCGAAATCCGCCACCCAGTTTCTCCTCGAGGAGGCCGACCGCCTCCGCAAGAAAATGCGCGTCTCCGAGGAGGCCATGCAAAGCTTCCGCGAGCGGGAGCGCGCCGCCTCGATCGAAAACATGCTCGCCGCCGCCCAGAGCCAGCTTTCCGAGATCAACGCCAACCAGGCCGAACTCCAGCAACGAATCCGCCAGATCGACAGCGATCTCGCCGTCGTTCGCGCCAACGAGCAGGACATCGACCAACTCCTCACGTTGCCGAGCGTTTCGGCCGAGCCCAAGGTTCTTCAGCTCAACGAGGCCCTCCGCGGCCGCGAGCGCGAACTCGCCCTCGTCTCCCAGCGCTATCGCGCCAAGCATCCGACCTACGTGATGCTCAAGATGCAGATCGACCTCACCAAGAGCGACCTCAACAAGGTGCTCTACGACGCCAGCGGGCTTCTTGAAACCACCCGCAAGCGTCTCGAGCTGCAGGAGGCCGAGACGAAAACAGCCCGCGAGCTGGCCGAGAAACGTCTCTTGGAGGTCACCTCGAAAGCGATCGAATACAACGACATCAAGCGCGAGCAGGAGACCGACCAGGCCCTCTACAACTCCGTTCTCTCGCGCCTCAAGGAGGTCGATTTGACCAAGCAACTCACCGAATCCCCCGTGCGCATCCACGAGGAAGCGGTCGGCGCGGCTCCCATCCGCCCGAGCGCGACCAAGAAGTGGATTCAAAGCCTCCTCGGCGGCATCGCCGCCGGCATCGCGTTGGCGATCGTCCTTTTCCTCCTCGACACCAGCATCAAGACGGTCGACCAGGTCGAGCAACTCACCGGAGTCAATGTCGTCGCGGCGATCCCGAAGCTGAGCCTCTCCACCCGCGCGAGCGTGCTGGTCGCCAACGAGGAGCGCTCCGGCATTGTGGCCGAGTCGTTCCGATCGCTCCGGGCCTCGCTCACCCTGCACCGCCTGAACGAGAACGCCCGCACGTTTCTTTTCTCCAGTTCGATGCCGAGCGAGGGAAAAACGTTCTGCAGTTCGAACTACGCGGTCACCCTCGCCCAGCAGGGGTTCAACACCCTCTTCATCGATGCCGACCTCCGCAAGCCGGGCGGCTCGATCGTTTTCTTCGGCGAGAACCGCAAGCCGGGCCTTTCCGAGGTGCTTTTGCGCACCTGCGCGATGAAAAGCGCGATCATGCCCACGCACATCGACAACCTCTCGATCCTCACCGCCGGCGGCCGCGCGCCCAACCCCTCCGAGCTCCTCACCAATGAAAACATCCAGCGGGTCCTCAGCGAGGCCCTCGCCAAATACGACCGCATCGTCGTCGACTCCGCCCCGCTTCTCGCCGTGAGCGACACGCTCCTCATCGCCCCCCACATCGAACTCTGCACGCTGGTCGTCCGGGCCTTTTCCACGCCCCGCAAAATGGTCATGCGCGCCCTCAAATCCCTCGAGGAAACCAAGACCGAGCCCGCCGGCCTCATCCTCAACTTCCTCCCCAGCGGCCGCGGCGGCTACTACGCCTACTACTACTCCGGAAAATACTACGGCTCCTACGGGGCCAAGGGTGTCTACGGAGAATAAACACCACCCGACTCCATGCCCCAACCCGCCCACTCTCCCGCCCCCGGCCGCGGATGGTTCCTTTTCGGAGGAATCGTCTCCCTGCTCGCCGGCCTTTTCGCCATCGCGGTTCCCGGCCTCTTCGCCTACGTCCTCACGCAATTCCTCGGCGCGCTCCTCCTCGTCACCGGCGTCGTCGGCCTCTTCCAGGCCCTGTTCGGAAAAAACACCGCGCATCGCGCGTTGGCCTTCCTGTCCGCCGTGGTCCGGACCGCCGCGGGATCGGCGTTGTTTTTCTTCACCACCGCCGGCATGGCCACCCTCACGATCCTTCTGGCCGCCGTTTTCGTGGCCGAGGGGGTCTTTTGCATCGTCGCCTCCTTCCGCCTGCGCGCGAACTCCGCTTGGATCTGGCTCCTGCTGAACGGTGTCGTCGCCATCCTCCTCGGCGGAATGATCTACGCGCAGTGGCCTTCGGATTCCGAATGGGCCATCGGCATCCTCTTCGGCATCCAGTCCCTCTTCAACGGCGCAACCCTCCTCCTCCTCGCCCTCAAGTCCCGCGCGGACTGATATCTCCCGCCCCGTTTCCGGTTTCCCTCCATAGGCGTTGATTTTTTTTAAAAATCCCGCAATGGTCCTGCCCCGTGGATACGAAAAGGGCCGACTACGTTTCTCTGGGTTTCGAAAAAATCTCCGCGGATCTGGATTATCTTCTGGACTGCCTCCGTCAGGTCTTGAGCGATCTCGGCCTCAAGCCCCTTTCCGGCAGCCTCCCTTGGGGAATGAAGGACCCGGCCGTCGCCGCCGGTGTCGAAGGCTTCGAACAAGCCGCCTCGATCGCCTTCCAACTCCTCAACATGGTCGAGGAGAATGCCGCCGCCGCCACACGCCGTCTCCGCGAGATCGATCTCGGCGGCGCCGCCGAACCGGGCCTCTGGCCGCGCCAACTCAAGGAGTTCGCCGCCTCCGGCCTCGATGCCGCCTCGATCGCCGGATTGCTTCCCGCCCTCCGCATCGAACCGGTTCTCACCGCCCACCCGACCGAGGCCAAACGCTCCGCCGTCCTCGAGCAACACCGCGCCCTCTACACCCTGCTCCTGCAACGCGAGGTCGGGGTTTTCACGCCCGCCGAGCGGGAATCGCTCCGCGCGGAGTTCATGGTGGTTCTCGAGCGCCTCTGGCGCACCGGTGAGATTCTTCTCGAAAAACCCGACGTCGCCACCGAGCGGCGCGGTGTGATCTACACGCTCCGCGAGGTTTTTCCTCCGGCCCTGGCCCGACTCGACAAGCGCCTCCTCCAGTCCTGGCGCGATGCGGGGTTCGACCCCGATCTGCTGGCGGACCCGCTCGGATGGCCGAAAGTCCGGTTCGGCACCTGGGTCGGCGGCGACCGCGACGGCCACCCCCTGGTCACCGCCCCGGTCACCGAGACCACGCTTCGCGAGCTGCGCCTCAGCGCCCTCATCGTCCTCCACCGCGAACTCGAGGACCTCGCCGCCAAGCTCCCCCTCTCGAGCAATTTCCAGGACTTCCCCGCCGACCTCGCCGAAACCCTCGACCTGCTGCGCGCCGAGAATCCCGCCCTCGCGGCCGACCTCCGCGTCAACCACCACGACGAGCCCTGGCGCCAGTTCGTCCTCCACCTCCAGGCCAAGCTGCCCGTGACCACCGGCGAAATCCAGGATGCCAAAATCCTCGAGGGCGGCATCCACTTCCGGCGTCCGTCCGAGCTCGACCTCCACCTCTCCCGCCTGTCCGCCTCGCTCAACGGGCTTGGAGCCTCGCGCCTCGTGGAGGATGCGGTCCTGCCCGTCCGCCGCGCGCTCCACACCTTCGGCTTCCATCTCGCCGCCCTCGACATCCGCCAGAACAGCCGCTTCCACGACCTCGCCATCGATCAACTCCTCTCCGCCAGCGGCGCCGAGTCCCCCGATTTCTCCCGATGGGACGAGGCCCGCCGATTGGAATTCCTCGAGGCCGAACTCCGCTCGCCCCGCCCCTTCCTCGGAGCGGAATCCTCCGTGGGCCCCGAGGCCGACGCCGTCCTCTCCTGCCACGCCGTCCTGCGCCGGCATCTCGAAAAAAACGGCCCCGACGGTGTGGGCGCCCTCATCGTGAGCATGACGCGCCGCCTCTCCGACCTTCTTGCGGTCTACCTGCTCGCCCGCGAAGCGGGCCTTGCCAAATGGACTTCCGACGGCCTCGTCTGCTCCCTGCCCGTGGTTCCTCTTTTCGAAACCCTCGACGACCTCGAGCGCGGCCCCGGAATCGTCAGGGAATTTCTCGCCCATCCCGTCACGCGGCGCAGCCTCCTCCGCCAGGCCGGGGATGCCGGCGAGGCGAATCCCGTCCAGCAGGTCATGATCGGCTACAGCGACAGCAACAAGGACTGCGGGATTTTCGCCAGTCAATGGACCCTCCACCGCTCGCAGGAGGCCATCTCCGCCGCGGGCCGCGAATCGGGTGTCAAAATCCGGTTCTTCCACGGCCGCGGCGGCACGATCAGCCGCGGCGCGGGGCCGACCCACCGGTTTCTCGCCGCCCTCCCGCCCGGCTCCGTCGGAGGCGACCTGCGCATGACCGAGCAAGGCGAGACCATCTCCCAGAAATACGGCACGATCAGCTCCTCGGTCCACAATCTCGAATTGTTGCAGTCCGGCGTGGCCGGCGTTTCCCTCGGTCCCGAAAATCCCCCCGTGGACGGCTTGGAGGCCGAGGTCTGCGGGTTTCTTTCCAAGGCCAGCCGCGATGCCTACACCGGTTTGATCGAGCACCCCGACTTCATGGCGTATTTTTCGGAAGCCACCCCGATCGACGCGCTCGAGACCAGCCGCATCGGTTCCCGCCCCTCCCGGCGCACCGGCCAGCGCACCCTCGCCGACCTGCGCGCGATCCCCTGGGTTTTCGGTTGGAACCAGAGCCGCCACTATCTTCCCGGTTGGTTCGGAGTGGGCTCCGCCCTCCGGCGTCTCAAGGAGGAAACCCCCTCCCTTTTCGATTTCCTCCGAGCGAATTTCCGCAAGTCCCCCTTTCTCTACTACGTGCTCACCAACGTGGAGACCAACCTCGCGAGCGCCGATCGCGGCATCATCACCCTTTACGCCGGACTCGTCGGCGACGAAAGGGTCCGCACCGCGATCCTCGACCTCATCCTCGCGGAGTTCGACGCCACCCGATCGATGATCTCCGAGGTTTTCGGAGGCGACATGGAAACCCGCCGGCCGCGAATGACCAAGACCCTCGCCCTCCGCGGATCGGGTCTTCGCGCCCTTCACCTCCACCAAATCGAACTCCTCCGCCGCTGGCGCGCCGCCTGCCGGGAGCAGTCCCCCGACAAGGACCGCCTTCTCCCGCGCGTCCTCCTCAGCATCAACGCCATCGCCAGCGGCCTCCGCACCACCGGCTGACCGCCCCATTTCCCGCTTCACCCCGCCGCCCGGCTTGTGTAGAAAAACCCCTCCTCGATTCAAAGCCATGGGCAAAATCTACAACAACATCGTCGAAACCGTCGGGCGAACCCCGCTCGTCAAACTCAACCGCGTCACCGCCGGAGTTCCCGCCACCATCGCCCTCAAGTGCGAATTCTTCAACCCGCTCGGCAGCGTGAAGGACCGCATCGGCATGGCCATGATCGAGGACGCCGAGCGTCGCGGAATCCTCAAGCCCGGCGGCGTCATCATCGAGCCCACCAGCGGAAACACCGGCATCGGCCTCGCCTTTGTCGCCGCCGCGAAAGGCTACAAGGTCATCCTGACCATGCCCGACACCATGAGCCTCGAGCGCCGCACCCTCCTCGCGCTCCTCGGCGCCGAACTCGTTCTCACCCCCGGCTCCGAAGGCATGCGCGGCGCCATCGCCAAGGCCGACCAGCTCCTCCAGGAAACCCCCGACGCCTGGATGCCCCAGCAATTCAACAACGAGGCGAACCCCGCCATCCACACCGCCACCACCGCCGAGGAAATCTGGGCGGACACCGACGGCCGGGTCGACATCCTCGTCGCCGCGGTGGGCACCGGCGGAACCATCACCGGAGTCGTCGAGGCGCTCCGCCCCCGCAAACCCTCGTTCCAGGCCATCGCCGTGGAACCCGCCGACTCGCCGGTCATCAACCAGACCCTCGCCGGCGAACCCCTCAAGCCCGGACCGCACAAAATCCAAGGCACCGGCGCGGGATTCGTCCCCGGCAACCTCCACCTCAAAAACGCCGACGGCGAACCCCAAATCGTCGAGTGCGTGAAAGTCACCAACGACGAGGCCATCGCCATGGCCCGCCGCCTCGCGAAGGAAGAGGGCATCCTCGGCGGCATCAGCACCGGCGCCAATGTCCATGCGGCCATCCAGGTCGCCAACCGCCCGGAGAACGCCGGCAAACTCATCGTCACCATCGGATGCTCCACCGGCGAGCGCTACCTCAGCACCGCCCTTGCCGACGAGGCCCGCGCCCGGGTCGCCACCTGATTTTTTTTCATGAACCAGCCCGAAATTCCCGTCTTCCAAGGCCCGCAACCCCTCGACGATCCCCACCTCAAGTGGGAACTCTTCTGGGAAAAAAACAAAACCGCCATCCTCGGCGGAATCGTTCTGGCCGTCGTGGCCGCCATCGCCGCGGTCTCGTGGATGGTCTACTTCAACGCCCAGCGCCTCGCCGCGCAGAAGCTCCTCGCCGAGGCCGGCGACATCGCCGCGTTCCAGGCCGTCGTCGAGAAATATCCGACATCCCCCGCCGCCGCGGACGCCCTCCTGCGAATCGCCGCCGCCGAGCGCGAGGCTGGCGACACCGTCCGATCCACCGCCGCCTTCCAGCAATTCCTCGACCGATTCCCGGAACACCCCCTCGCCGGCGGGGCGCTTCTCGGCATCGGCCAGAACCAGGAGGTCGCGGGCGACGCCGACTCCGCCATCTCCACCTACCAGCAGGTCGTCACCCGCTACCCGCAAAGCTACGCCGCGCCCTTCGCCGCCTACAGCGAAGCCGAAATCCTCCTCCGCCGCTTCCAGCGCGACGAGGCCCGCCGCAGCTACAACATGATCGTCTCCCAATTCCCGCGCTCTCCCGCCGCCCGCATGGCCTCGAGCCAGTTGGCCCGCATCGGCAACACCCAGGCCCCGCCCCCGCAGGCCTCCATCGCCGAACCCGCCGCCCCCGCTCCCCAGCAGTAGATCCCGCCCGCGCCCGCTTTCCTCCTCCACCCGCCCGCCGGACTTTTCTCCTTGCCAGGACCCGGCGCGTGTGGAATCCTCTCCGCCTTCCAAAACTAGAAAAATAGAAAAAATGGCAAACGCAGCAGCAGCTATCGAAGTGGACGGGCTTCGCCTCCACACCAAGGACACCGGAAGCGCCGACGTGCAAATCGCGCTCCTCACCAAACGCATCCAGTCTCTCACCGAGCACCTCAAGACCAACGCGAAGGACCACTCCTCCCGCCGCGGTCTGCTCAAACTCGTCGCCACCCGCAGGAGCCTGCTTGACTACCTCAAGCGCACCGCCTCCAACCGCTACGCGACGGTCCTCGAGAAACTCGACCTCCGCAAGTAGCGCGAGACGAATCACGCGACAGCCCCGGAAATCTCCGGGGCTTTCCACATCCCATCAATCCCGTCCGCCATTCGGCGGCACCCATCCATCATCGCATCCATGTCCCATACCACCACAGCCCACGCGGGCTCGACTCCCATCGTTTTTGAATCCGGCAAACTCGCCAAACTCGCCGACGGCGCCGTGACCGTCCGTTGCGGCGACACCGTAGTCATCGTCACCGCCGTCTCCGCCACATCCATCAAGGAAGGCCAGGACTTCTTCCCCCTCACCGTCGAATACAAGGAAAAGGCCGCCGCGGTCGGCAAATTCCCCGGCGGCTACTTCAAGCGCGAGGGCCGTCCCTCCGAAAAGGAAATCCTCACCGCGCGCATGACCGACCGTCCCCTGCGCCCGCTCTTCCCGAAGGGCTACCTCTACGACACCCAGATCATCACGCTCCTCCTGAGCGCCGACGGCCAGAACGATCCCGACATGCTTTCCATCAACGGCGCCTCCGCCGCGCTCTGCGTTTCGGACATCCCGTTCGCCGGCCCCATCGGAGCCGTGCGCGTGGGCCGCATCAACGGCCAATTCGTCATCAACCCCACCCATGACGACCGTGCGCACAGCGACCTCGACCTCGTCTATGTGGGCGACGGCGAAAAAGTCATCATGATCGAAGGTGCCGCCAACGAACTTCCCGAGGCCGATTTCAACGCCGCCCTCGATTTCGCCCGCGACGCCGTGAAAGTTCTCGTCCAGGCCCAGCGCGATCTCGCCGCCGCCGTCGGCAAGCCGAAACGCTCGGTGCCGCTCTTCGAAGTGGACGCCGCCATTTCCGAAATCGCCTACCAGGTCGCCGGCGACCGCATCGAAGCCGCGATCTACACCAGCGGCAAAGTGAACCGCTCGAAAGCCGTCGGCGCCCTCCGCGAGGAAGTCGAAAAAGCCGTCCTCGAAAAATTCCCGTCCGCCTCGAAATTCGAGATCTCCCAGGCGTTCGACTACCTGCAGAAAAAAGCCTTCCGCGTCAGCATCCTCGATCGCCAGAAACGCTGCGACGGCCGTGGACTCCACGATCTCCGTCCGCTCTCCGGCGAGGCCGGCCTCCTGCCCCGCACGCACGGCAGCGCGCTCTTCGCCCGCGGCGAAACCCAGGCCCTCGGCATCGCGACCCTCGCTCCAGCCGAGGAAGCCCAGATGATCGACTCCTACGGCGGCGGACCAGACACCAAGCGCTTCATGCTCCACTACAACTTCCCTCCCTTCAGCGTCGGCGAAACCGGCCGCTTTGGTGGACAGAACCGCCGCGAGATCGGCCACGGCGCCCTCGCCGAGCGTTCCATCGAGCCCGTGATTCCCAGCGAGAAGGATTTCCCCTACGCGCTCCGCGTCGTGAGTGAAGTCATGGAATCCAACGGCTCCACCTCGATGGCCAGCGTCTGCGCCGGCGTGCTCGCCCTCATGGACGCGGGCGTCCCGCTCCGCCGCCCCGTCGGCGGCATCTCCGTCGGCCTCGTCACCGAATACGACGGCGACCACCTCAAGCGCTACACCACGCTCACCGACATCATCGGCAGCGAGGACCACTTCGGCGACATGGACTTCAAACTCTGCGGCACCGAAAAAGGCGTC
>CAZVPK010000086.1:0-10376 GCA_964628505.1 uncultured Chthoniobacter sp. | reverse complement strand
ACATCGCAAACCCGACGGTCGATCCAGTGGTCGCCCGCGCGGAGGAGTTGGTGCGGGAGTTCAAGGAGTGTTTTTGGTTCCGGCATCCGGATGCGAAAGTCCGTAATCGAGAGGATGTGCCTCTGGTCATAAAACATCTGCGGGAATACGGGGACAAGCGGGCTTGGCGTGCGGCCCAGGAGCTTCGGAAATGCCTTTAACCCTTTTTCAAAAGGAGGTCCTCGAGACCATCGTTTCCAACCGTTCGGATTTGAGTCATTTCGCGGGCGGCATTGTTTTGAACGCGCCCGCCGAGTCCGCCCGTTTCTCCAAGGACTTCGATCTTTTTCATGATGCGGTGGAGGATTTGGTGGTGTCGAGCGAGCGCGATGTGTCAGCGTTGAGTGCGGCGGGTTTCGCGGTGGATTTTATCAACTATGAAGTCTGCTGGAAAAATCCATCCACCTTCAGGAAGGCGCGGATTTCGAGGGGCGACGAATCCGTTGAAATCGACTGGGCGCAGGATTCGGCGTGGCGGTTTTTTCCGATTGTCCGGGATGACTTGCTGGGCTGGAGGCTCCATCTTTTCGACATGGCCGTCAACAAGGCGCTGGCCCTCGCCGCCCGCACAGAAACACGCGACTACATCGACATCGTCGAGTTGAGCCGCATCTACCCTCTCGAGGCGATTCTCTGGGCAGCCTGCGGCAAGGATCCCGGTTTCAGCCCGCTTTCTCTTTACATGATGGTGGTTCGCTTTGCCCGGATCGATCCGGCCTCCGTGTATGAAATCCAAGCCCGGAACCTCGATCCCATTGCGATGAAGACCGAGTGGACGGAGTTTCACGAGCGCGCGCGGGAGGAGTTGACCTTGCTTGCCGACGAGCAGCCCGACCTTCCGACTGGCGTCGCCTTCGTCGATGAGAACGGCGAGCCTGGGTGGATTCGTTCGAATCCTTCGCTGAAAATCCACCCGCCGTCGTTGCGGGGTTGCTGGCCGAGCATCGATGGCGGGCATTTCGTGCCCTAACCTCGGCGGCGCCGGTTTTTTCCAAGAAAGAACTTTACCGCATGGCGGCTCCCGCAATGATTCCGCCCCCATGAGCGACAAACAACAGACGGCCGTCTCGCCCCGGCGCGACGAGGATTTTCCCGAGTGGTATCAACAGGTGATTCGCGCGGCGGACCTCGCCGAGAATTCCGAGGTGCGCGGGTGCATGGTCGTCAAGCCGACCGGCTACGCGCTCTGGGAGAGGATGCAGGCGGTGCTGGATGGAATGTTCAAGGCGACGGGCCACCGCAACGCCTACTTCCCGCTGTTTATTCCGCTGAGCTATCTGGAAAAGGAGGCGGCGCATGTCGAGGGGTTCGCGAAGGAATGCGCGGTGGTCACGCACCACCGCCTCGAGGCGAAGGATGGAAAACTCGTGCCTGCCGGGGAGCTTTCCGAGCCGCTCGTGGTTCGGCCGACCTCGGAGACGATCATTGGAGCGGCCTATGCGCGCTGGGTGAAATCCTGGCGCGACCTGCCGATTTTGCTGAACCAATGGGCGAATGTCGTGCGCTGGGAAATGCGGCCGCGACTGTTCCTCCGCACCGCCGAGTTCCTCTGGCAGGAGGGCCACACCGCGCACGAGACCCGCGAGGAGGCCGAGGTGGAAACGATGAAAATGCTGCGCGTCTATGAAACCTTCGCGCGGGATTTTTTGGCGTTGCCGGTTTTGACCGGTGAGAAAAGCGAGGGCGAGCGGTTCCCCGGCGCGCTGCGCACCTATTGCATCGAGGCGATGGTGCAGGACCGAAAAGCGATCCAGGCCGGCACCTCGCATTTCCTCGGGCAGAATTTTTCCAAGGCCGCGGGCATTGAATTCCAGGGCCGCAACGGACAGCTCGAGCATGCGTGGACGACGAGTTGGGGCGTGAGCACACGGCTCATCGGAACGCTCATCATGACGCATTCCGACGACGACGGATTGATCGTTCCGCCCCGCATCGCGGCGACACATGTGGTGATCCTGCCGATCACGCCGAAGGAGGATTCGAAAGCCGCCATTCTCGAGGCCGCGGAAAAACTCGCCGCCGAACTTCGCGCGATTTCGTTCGCCGGCGCGCCACTCGGCGTGGAGGTGGACACCCGCGATCTCGGCGGCGGTGTGAAGACTTGGGAGTGGATCAAGAAAGGCGTTCCGATCCGCATCGAGATCGGCCCGCGCGACCTTGCGCAAGGAACCGCCGCCGTCGCCCGCCGCGACCGCGCGCACAAGGAGAAGGAGTTTTTGCCCTTGGCGGAAATCCCCGCCCGGCTCGCTCCGATGCTCGAGGAGATTCAATCCACGCTCCTCCGCCGCGCAGAGGAATTCCGCGACACCCACACGCGCCGCATCGACACCAAAGAGGAGTTTTACGAATTCTTCACTCCGAAAAATTCCGCCAAACCCGAGATCCACGGCGGCTTCGCGCTCGCGCACTGGGACGGCTCCGCGGCGGTCGAGGAACAGATCAAGGCCGACCTGAAGGTCACGATCCGCTGCCTGCCTTTCGAGGAAACCCCCGAGGCCGGCGTGTGCCCCTTCAGCGGCAAGCCGAGTCGGCAACGGGTCGTGTGGGCCAAGTCCTATTGAGAGAGTCGGGGGTTGATTTTGAGGCCCGCCCCCTGCATGGTGGTCGGGTGAAAAATTTCATCCTCCTCGCGGCCGTTGCGAATTTCGCCGCTGTCACGCCGCTTTTCAGCCAGGACGCCGCCGCCGCGCCGGAAAAAATCGAACGCGAATTCCTCTCGGGGAAGGATTTCTCCGGTCGCGATCTCGGCGGCACCGCCTTGTTCCAAGTGCGGTTGAATGGATCCAATCTTCAAAACGCAAACCTGGCCGGAGCCAGGTTCGAGCAATGCGACCTGGCGGAGGCCGACTTCCGTGGTGCCCGGTTCTCGCCGGATAGCCGCTTCTTCCGCGTGACTGTGAACGAGGGCAACTTCGAGGGCGTGGATTTCGGCGGAGCCACCCTGGACTCGGTGAATTTGAGGGACGCCAATCTTCGCGGCGCGAAAAATTTCGGCCATGTCGAGCAGGCGAATTTCCAGAAAGCCGACCTGCGCGGCGCCGACCTCTCCGGGCTCAAGGCCCCGCTCAAGGAGGTTGTCTGGCAAGAGGCCGTCTTCGACGACTCCACGATTTTCCCCGAGGGATTCGATCCCGCCGCCCACGGCGCGATCAAGGCCGAGTGACACTCCGCGCCCGGTCCGCCTTTTTTTTCGACACCAAACTATGAACAAACTCCTGCGGAAAGTCCGCATCGCCAACAGCGTGTTCCTTATCGGAACTTTCACGATCACCTGCACCGCCCTGCCGCTCTACCTCTGGCACTACGGTCTGGATGCCTTCCAGATCGCGTTGTTTCTGTTTTTTTTCATCTCCACGGGGATGAGCATCACGCTCGGCTACCACCGGCTCTTCTCGCACCTCACCTTCCAGGCCAGCCCCGTGGTGAAACTCTACACGCTGCTGTTCGGGGCGGCGGCCTTCGAGGGTTCGGCGCTCGGTTGGTCGGCGGACCACCGCCGCCACCACAAGCATGTGGACCACGAGGACGATCCCTATGACATCAATCGCGGGCTTTTCCACGCCCACATCGGCTGGCTTTTGTTCCGCCGCGGGCCCGACACGCCGCTCACCTGGGTGCGGGATTTGCAAAAGGACAAGCTCGCCTGGTGGCAGCACGAATATTACGTCCCCATCGCCTTCGGCATGGGCTTCGGTCTGCCCGCGTTGATCGGATGGATTTACGGCGGACCCGTCTCCGCGCTCGGCGCGTTCCTCATCGCCGGCGTGGCGCGGACGGTGTTCGTGCACCACATGACGTTTTGCATCAACTCGCTCTGCCATTGGATCGGGAAGCGGCCGTATTCCAGCGAGGTCTCGGCGCGCGACAGCCTGTTGATGGCCTTCTTCACCTTCGGCGAGGGCTACCACAACTTCCACCACGAGTTCCAACACGACTACCGCAACGGTGTGAAGCCTTGGCAGTTCGATCCCACCAAATGGACGATCTGGCTTTTGGAAAAAGTCGGCCTCGTCCGCAACCTGCGCACCGTGCCCGAGGAGCGCATCCTCAAGGCCCAGGTGCGCGAGCACGAGCGCCAACTCGAGGCAAAGTGGAAATCCCAGCCAGCGCCCGTCTGCGAATCGATCCGTGCGATCGTCGAGACCGCCCGCCAGCGGATGCACGAGGCGTTTCTCAGCTGGGAAGAGTTGCTGGTCGAATACCGGGCCGCGCTGGCCGGCAAAAAAGAAGTCTCCCGCCGCGAGATGGCGGAATTGCACGAACGCGTGCAGGAGGCCGCCGAGGAATTCCGCCGCTCCATGCGCGCATGGCTTGAAACCTGGCAGGACCAGGGCCGCCTCCAACCGGCCTGAGCCGCTTTTCCTCCCAGCAAAAAAAAATCGCCCGCCCGTCCCGAACGGGTCCCGGCCCGCGAATTGCGGTGCCATGCCTCAGGCTTCGCGACCTTGGCGCGAGCCCCTGTCCCGCCCCGTTCCATCGATCGACTCTTCGGTGTGGCGTGAGTCGCCGCACCGTCCCGAATCGAATTCCCATTCCCCGTCCGGCCTGACATGGTTGCGCCATGACCTCCGAGGCCATTCTGGAAATCCTCCGCGGCTTCCTGGGCATCGCCGTCTTCACCGGCATCGCCGTCCTCTTCAGCGAAAACCGCCGCGCGATCGACTGGCGCCTCGTCGGTGTCGGCCTTCTCCTGCAATTCCTCTTCGCCGCCCTCGTCATCCACGCCCCGCCCGTCCGCGCCGCCATCGAAGCCGTTGGGTCCTTTTTCATCACCCTCCTGGCCTTCTCCCAGGAAGGCACGCGCTTCCTTTTCGGCTCCCTCATGGATGAATCCAAACACGGCGTCGTCTTCGCCCTCGGCGTCCTGCCTTCGATCGTTTTCTTCTCGGCCTTCACCGCCGCGCTCTACCACCTCGGCATCCTTCAAAAAATCGTCCTCGCCCTCGCCTGGGTCGTCACAAAAACCATGCGCCTCTCCGGACCCGAGACCCTCAGCGCCTCCGCGAACGTTTTTGTCGGCCAGACCGAGGCCCCCCTCCTCGTCAAACCCTACCTCCCGAGCATGACCCGCTCGGAGATTTTCTGCGTGATGGTCGGCGGCATGGCCACGGTCGCCGGTGGCGTGCTCATCGCCTACATCGGCATCCTCGGCGGCACCGACCCCGACCGGCAACTCGTCTTCGCCACCCACCTCATCACAAAATCCGTCATCACCGTGCCCGCCGCGCTGATGATTTCCAAAATCCTCATTCCCCAGACCGGCCCCGCCGACTCCTCCCTCCGCATCGACAGCGGCCAATCCCACTGCAACCTCCTCGACGCCACCTGCGCCGGCACCTCCGACGGCGTGAAACTCGCCGTCAATGTCGGAGCGATGCTCATCGTCTTCACCGCCTTCATCGCCCTCGCCAACCACGTCCTCGCCGAATGGATCGGCGCGAGCCTCGGCCTCAACACCCTCGTCCAATCCCTCACCGGCGGCGTCTTTGAAAAATTCTCGCTCGAGTTTTTGTTCGGCCTCCTGTTCGCCCCCGTCGCCTGGCTCATGGGCGTGGGCGAGGGTCACCTCCTCCAGGCCGGCTCGCTCCTCGGCACCCGCACCGTCCTCAACGAATTCGTCTCCTTCCTCGAACTCGGCGCCCTCCAATCCTCGGGAGCCTTCGCCGATCCCCGCGACCTCATGATTCTCACCTACGCCCTCTGCGGATTCGCCAATATCGTCTCCATCGGCATCCAAATCGGCGGCATCGGCGCCATAGCCCCCTCCCAACGCCAAAACCTCGCCCTCCTCGGTTGGAAAGCCCTCCTCGCCGCCAGCCTCGCCTGTTTCCTCTCCGCCACGATTTCCGGCATCCTCGTTCCCGCCCCGCCCGTAAACTGAACGAAATCCATGTCCCCGGTGTCCAATCACTCAACCGTCCAACTCCCGGTTGAACGGAATAATTTGACACCCCCAACCACCTCCATACTGTGACATCCGCTATGAACCCTCCTACGACCGAGGCGCCCGACCTGGTCAAAAACTCTGTCCTCTACAAGGAATTCCTCGCCGAACGGGACGAAATACTTCGGCACAAATGGATCGAAAGCGAAAAAATCGGACGCGACATCGGTTTCGAAAAAGCCCTTCTCGATTGGATTATCAAATACCGCGCCGGTTGGCGTTCCAACCGCGCCAAGCTCCTCCGCGACCAAGCCACCATCCCGACGTGATCCCCTGAATTCCAGACCCCGCCCTTTAATGCGGTCCCGCGAGGCCGCCAAGGACGCATGCAAAACCCGACACCCGACAGAGCGGAGCCAGCCTCCGCAGCCATGGACGCCGACGCCATCGCCAAGGCCATCCGCCGGATGGCCCACGAAATCGTCGAGCAACACCCCTCCCCCGGCCAACTCGTTCTCGCCGGCATTCCCACCCGCGGCATCGAAGTCGCCCGCCGCCTCGCCGACCACATCGAGAAAATCGAAGGCCTGCGCCCCTACCTCGGCACCCTCGACATCTCGATGCACCGCGACGACCTCTCCACCCGCGGCCGCCTCACCGCCCTCGAACCCACCGACCTCCCTGTCGATCTCGACGGCCGCCCGCTCATTCTCTGCGACGATGTCTTTTTCACCGGCCGCACCACCCGCGCGGCGCTCGATGCCATCGCCTCCTTCGGCCGCCCCTCCCGCATCCAACTCGCCGTGCTCGTCGACCGCGGCCACCGCGAACTCCCCATCCGCGCCGACTTCGTCGGAAAAAACCTCCCCACCTCCCGCGAGGAAAAAATCCGCGTCCGCTTCGAAAACCTCGATGGCGTCCCCGACTCCGTCTCCGTCGTCCAACCATGAGCACCTGGACCCGCAAAGACCTCACCGGCCTCGACGAACTCTCCGCCGAGGAAATCACCTTCCTCCTCGACACCGCCCGCGCCTTCAAAGGCGTCGGCGAGCGCAGCCTCAAAAAAGTCCCCGCCCTCCGCGGCAAGACCCTCGTCAACTTCTTCGTCGAGCCCAGCACCCGCACCCGCACCTCCTTCGAGGTCGCCGCCATGCGGCTCAGCGCCGATGTGGTCAACATCTCCGCCACCGCCTCCAGCCTCCAAAAAGGCGAAACCCTCAAGGACACCGCCCTCAACCTCCAGGCCCTCCGCGCCGACATCATCGTCCTCCGCCACAGCTCCCCCGGTTCCTCGAAGTTCCTCGCCGAGCGCCTCGACTCCAGCATCATCAACGCCGGCGACGGCGCCCACGAGCACCCCACCCAGGGCCTCCTCGACATCTTCACCATCCGCGAAAAATTCGGCAAAATCGAAGGCCTCCACATCGCCATCGTCGGCGACATCCTCTTCAGCCGCGTCGCCCGCTCGAACATCTTCGGCCTCCTCAAACTCGGCGCCAAGGTCACCCTCGTCGGCCCCGCCACCCTCGTCCCGAAACGCTTTGAAAAACTCGGCGTCCGCGTGTCCCACCGCCTCGACGACATCCTCGCCGAAGTCGATGTGGTCAACCTCCTCCGCATCCAGCACGAGCGCCAGCGCAAGGAATACTTCCCCGGCCTCGGCGAATACATCTCCCTCTTCGGCCTCACCAAACCCCGCGCCGAAAAGTTGAAACCCGCCTGCCTCGTCATGCACCCCGGCCCCATCAACCGCGGCGTCGAAATCGACAGCGATGTCGCCGACGGCAAGCAAAGCGTCATCCTCGAGCAAGTCACCAACGGCATCGCCGTCCGCATGGCCGTCCTCTACGCCTGCGCCGGGGGCGCCGGAATCCCCGGATGAGAAATATCCCGCACCTCAAAACCCCTTCGAATGTTCAAACAGCCCAGGAGGGTCCTGCTTGTCAGGACCGGGGCGGCTCCCGCAAACACATCGGCCCGGCGCTGACAAAACCCGCGCGCCAGCGCCATCGTTCCAATGGAAAGACGATTGTTTGCCCCGGGAGGGCAACCGAAGCGAAGCGGAGAAGCAGCGCCCTCCTCGCGAAGCACCCAGCCATCTCTTTCTTCTCTCCGTGTTCTCCGTGCCCTCCGTGGTGAAAAATATGAAACCCACCCGCATCGCCAACGGCCGCCTCATCGATCCCGCCAACCACCGCGACGAAATCGCCGACCTTTGGTTCGCCGAAGGCAAAATCATCGCACCGCAGCCCGGCTCCGAAACCGAAACCCTCGACGCCACCGGCCTCGTCGTCGCCCCCGGCCTCATCGACATCCATGTCCACCTCCGCGAGCCCGGCCAATCCCACAAGGAAACCATAGCCAGCGCCACCCGCGCCGCCGCCGCAGGCGGATTCACCTCCGTCGTCGCGATGCCGAATACCAACCCCACCGCCGACAGCGCCGCCACGATTTCCTGGATCAAGGAAAAGGCCGCCCGCACCGCCTGCGTGAATGTTTTCCCCACCGGCGCCATCACCAAAGGCCTCAAGGGCGAGGAACTCGCGCCCTACGGCTCGCTCTTCCACGCCGGCGTCGTTGCGCTCACCGACGACGGCCATTGCGTCCAGAACCACGAAGTCATGCGCCGCGCCGTCGAATACGCCAAAATGTTCGGCCTCCCGGTCATGGACCATTGCCAGGACTACTCGCTCGTCGGCGACGGCCTCATGCACGAAGGCGAGTGGAGCCTCCGCCTCGGCCTCCCCGGCTGGCCCCGCGCCGGCGAGGAAATCATCGTCGCCCGCAACATCCTCCTCGCCGAACTCCTCGACTCCCCCATCCACTGCCAGCACATCAGCTCCGGCGGCAGCGTGCGCCTCCTCCGCGAAGCCCGCGCCCGCGGCGTCAAAATCTCCGGCGAGGTCTGCCCCCACCACATCGCGCTCACCGACGCCACCCTCGCCGCCTTCGACAGCCATTTCAAAATGAACCCCCCGCTGCGCACCGGGGCCGACATCGACGCGCTCGTCGAGGGCATCGCCGACGGCACCCTCACCATCCTCTGCAGCGACCACGCCCCGCACGCCGCCTACGAGAAGGAAGTCGAGATCGACCACGCCCCCTTCGGCATCACCGGCCTCGAAACCCAATTCGCCATCTTCCACGACATCCTCGTCCACAAACGCCGCGCCATCGACCTCCCCCGCCTCGTCGCCCTCTACACCAGCGAACCCGCAAAACTCCTCAAACTCGACCGCGGCACCCTCTCCGAAGGCGCCCCCGCCGACATCACCCTCATCGACCCCGCCCTCGACTGGACCTTCGACAAAAACGATTCGCTCTCGTTGTCAAAAAACACCCCCTTCCACGGCCACACCTGGCGCGGCCGCGCCGTCCGCACCATCGTCTCCGGAAAAACCGTCTGGCCCTCCTGATCCCCGCCGGAAGCCTTTCCCCGCCGCATTCCCGCGCGCGTCCAGCGCGTTGACACCATGGGGTCTTCTGCTAAACCTTGCGGCCCGTTTTATGGCAAAGACAACCAAATCCGCTAAATCCACCGCCCCGAAGAAGGGCAAATTCGTTTACACCTTCGGCGACAAGAAGGCCGACGGCGACGGCAAAATGAAAGCCCTCCTCGGAGGCAAGGGCGCCAACCTCGCCGAGATGACCCGCATCGGCCTCCCGGTGCCTCCAGGCTTCACCATCACCACCGAGGTCTGCACCTACTACTACGCGAACAAGAAGACCTACCCGAAGGAGCTCCAGGCCCAGATGGAGGCCGGCGTGCGCAACATGGAAAAAATCATGGGCACGAAATTCGGCGACGCCAAGGGCTTCCCGCTCCTCGTCGCCGTCCGCTCCGGCGCCCGCGACTCCATGCCGGGCATGATGGACACGATCCTCAACCTCGGCCTCAACGACGAGACCGTGAAATCCCTCGCCGCTGCCACCAAAAACGAACGCTTCGCCTGGGATTGCTACCGCCGCTTCGTCCAGATGTATGGCGATGTCGTGCTCGGCGTTCAGAAGTCCGAGGGCGAGGACCACGAGCCCTTCGAATCCGTCATCCACGAATACAAGCACGCCAAATACCACGAGGACATCGTGGACAGCGAGTTGACCGCCGAGGACCAGAAGGAACTCGTCAAACTCTTCAAGGAACTCGTCAAAACCCGCACCGGAAAATCCTTCCCCGCCAATCCCTGGGACCAGCTCCGCGGCGCGGTGGGAGCCGTTTTCAGCTCCTGGATGAACGACCGCGCGATCGTCTATCGCCGCAAATACAACATCCCCGCCGAGTGGGGCACGGCCGTCAATGTGCAGGCCATGGTCTTCGGCAACACCGGCGAAACCTCCGGCTCCGGCGTGGCCTTCACCCGCAACCCCGCCAACGGCGCCAATGAATTCTACGGCGAATTCCTCATCAACGCCCAGGGCGAGGATGTCGTCGCCGGCGTCCGCACGCCCGAGC
>CAZVPK010000085.1:0-10382 GCA_964628505.1 uncultured Chthoniobacter sp. | reverse complement strand
GACAAGCAGGTCCCTCCTCGCTTTTCGCCCAGGAGGGCTCTGCTTGTCAGAGCCGGATCGGCGTGTTTGCGGGAGGCGGCCCGGACCTGACAAGCAGGTCCCTCCTCGCTTTCCGCCAAGGAGGGCTCTGCTTGTCAGAGCCGGATCGGTGTGTTTGCGAGTGCGGCGCCGGACCTGACTCAACCCGCGCGCCAGCGCATTTTGCCAAGGGAAAGATCGAGGTCTGGCCCGGCGGTTGCGGGCGATTTTACTTCTCGTCCAGCGCGGCGACGCCGGGGAGGGTTTTGCCTTCGAGGAGTTCGAGGGACGCGCCTCCGCCGGTGCTGCAGTGGGTGACTTTGTCGGCGACGCCGAATTTTTTTGCGGCCGTTGCCGTATCGCCTCCGCCAACGACGGTGATGGCTCCACCCGCAGTGGCCTGGGCGATGGCGGCGGCCATGGATTTGGTGCCTTCGGCGAATTTCTCGAATTCAAAAACGCCGGCGGGGCCGTTCCAGATGATGGTCTTCGCGCGGGCGATGGCGTCGGCGAAAATTTGGCGGGATTTCGGGCCGCAATCCAAACCTTCCAAGCCATCGGGGATGCCGGTTTTGTCGTCGGCTTCGCCGGTGGTGGCGTCGGGGGCGAATTTGTCGGCGGTGATGTAGTCCACGGGCAGGTGGATTTGGACGCCGCGGGCTTTGGCTTTTTCCATCAACTCGGCAACGATCTTGGCACCTTCGGGGTCGAAGAGGCTGTTGCCGATCGGCATGTTCTCGAGGACTTTTTTGAAGGTGTAGGCCATGCCGCCGCCGATGATGATCTCGTCGGCGCGCTCGATGAGGTTGCGGATGAGCGGGATTTTGTCGGCGATTTTCGCGCCGCCGAGGATGGCGAGGAGCGGGCGTTTCGGGTTGTCGAGAACGGCGGAGAAGGCGTCGAGTTCCTTCTGCATGAGGAAGCCGGCGACTTTCGGGAGATCGACACCGACGACGGACGAATGCGCGCGGTGGGCGGTGCCGAAGGCGTCGGAGACGAAGATGTCGCCGAGCTTGGTGAGGCTGGCGCGGAAGGTTTCGACATCGTGCGGGGCGGCCTTGGTGGAGGTGCCGTCCTCGTTTTTGGATTTGCCTTCCTCTTCGATGTGGAAGCGGAGGTTTTCGAGGAGGGTGACTTCGCCGGGCTTCATGTGCGCGCAGGCGGATTCGACTTCGAGTCCGACGCAGTCCTCGAGGAAACGGACGGGGCGGCCGAGGAGTTCGGAGAGTTTTTCGGCGACGGGCTTGAGGGAGTATTTGGCGACGCGGCTGCCGTTCGGGCGGCCGAGGTGGCTCATCAGCACGACGCTGGCGCCTTGGTCGAGGGCGTATTGGATCGTGGGGAGCGCGGCGACGATGCGCTGGGTGTTTGTGATCGCGCCGGTGGCTTTGTCTTGGGGAACATTGAAATCGACGCGCATGAGGACGCGTTTGCCGGAGAGGGAAATGTCTTTGATGGATTTTTTCATAGCGGAAAAAGGGTGGGGGGGAAGGCGGGCTCCGGACCCGCCGGGTGGATTTTTTTAGAGCTGAACCGGTCGGTCCGGAGGCCCGACCCTGCCACGCCGAGGTGCGTGGAGTGATTTTTTACTTCGAGATGACGCGGGCCATTTCGAGGACTTTGTTCGAGTAGCCCCACTCGTTGTCATACCAGGACACGAGCTTCACGAAGGTCGGGTCGAGGGCGATGCCGGCTTCGGCGTCAAAGACGGAGGTCTGGGTCTCGCCGCGGAAGTCGGTGCTGACGACCTTCTGGTCGGTGTAGCCGAGGATGCCTTTCATCGGGCCTTCGGAGGCGGCTTTGATGGCGGCGCAGATTTCCTCGTAGCTCGCGGGCTTGTCGAGTTCGACGGTGAGGTCGACGACGGAGACATCGGAGGTCGGGACGCGGAACGCCATTCCGGTGAGTTTTTTGTTGAGCGAGGGAATGACCTTGCCCACGGCCTTGGCGGCGCCGGTGGAGGACGGGATGATGTTCTCGAGGATGCCGCGGCCGCCGCGCCAATCCTTCATGCTCGGGCCGTCGACGGTTTTTTGGGTCGCGGTGGCGGCGTGGACGGTGGTCATGAGGCCGCGCTTGATGCCGAAGGTGTCGTGGATGACTTTCGCGAGCGGGGCGAGGCAGTTGGTGGTGCAGCTGGCGTTCGAGATGATGGCTTCGCCGGCGTAGGTGTCGTGGTTCACGCCGTAGACGAACATCGGCGTGTCGTCTTTCGACGGAGCGGAGAGGATGACTTTTTTCGCGCCGGCCTTGAGGTGGGCTTCGGCGGTGGCCTTGTCGAGGAAGAGCCCGGTGGATTCGACGACGATGTCCGCGCCGACCTCGTCCCATTTGAGGGTGGAGGGGTCCTTGACGGCGGTGAGGCGGATTTTGTTGCCGTTGACGATGAGGTTGCTGCCTTCGACTTTCACCTCGCCGTCGAAGCGGCCGTGAACGGAGTCGTAGGTGAGCATGTAGGCGAGATATTCGGGGTCGAGGAGGTCGTTGATGCCGACGACCTGGATGTCCTTGCTGAAATTTTTGACGGCCGCGCGGAAGACCATGCGTCCGATGCGTCCGAAGCCATTGATGCCGATTTTGACCATGATGTTTGTGTAGGTTTTTTTGGTTTCTTTGTTTTGGGAGAATTCCATTGAACGCGGAGGGCGCTGGGGCGTCAATTCGCGAATCGGAATGCGGTTTTGAACCGTCCAACGGGGGTTGGGCGGGCCGGGCGGGTTCAGGTGCGCGGGGGCGGGGTGGGGCGCTGGGCGATGGGCATGCGGCGGCCCATGCCGAAGGCGCGGCTGGTGACCTTGATTCCGGGAGGGGCCTGTTCGCGCTTGTATTCGTTGAAGTCCACCTTGCGGGCGATCCAGTGGACGGTGTCGGGATCGAAGCCGCGGGCGACGATTTCGGCGGCGCCGAGATTTTCCTCCACGTAGAGTTTGAGGATGGCGTCGAGGGTGTCGTAGGGCGGGAGGGTGTCCTGGTCGGTCTGGTTCGGGCGGAGTTCGGCGCTGGGGACCTTGTCGATGGTGCGGCGCGGGATGATCTCGCGGTCGGCGTTGATGTGGCGGGCGAGCTCGTAGACCATGGTCTTGGGGACGTCGGAAATGGCGGCGAGGCCGCCGCACATGTCGCCGTAGAGGGTGCAGTAGCCGACGGCGAGTTCGCTTTTGTTGCCGGTGGTGAGAAGGAGGTGGCCGAATTTGTTCGAGAGGGACATGAGGACGAGGCCGCGCAGGCGGGCCTGCATGTTTTCCTCGGTGGAATCCTCGGGTCGGCCCGCGAAGGCGGGATTCATGAGGGTTTTGAAGGTTTCGAAGGGGGCGGTGACGGGGATTTGAAGGCAGTCGATGCGGAGATTTTTCGCCAGGGCGAGGGCATCCTCGACGCTGTGGCTCGAGGAATAGGGCGAGGGCATGGCGACCCCGGTGACGTGGTCCGCGCCGAGGGCCTCGACGGCGAGGCAGGCGACGACGGCGCTGTCGATGCCGCCGCTGAGGCCGAGGACGGCGGAGCGGAAGCCGCATTTCGAGGCGTAGTCGCGAATGCCGAGAACGAGGGCGGCGCGGAGGGATTCGAGATCGCCGGAGGCGGGATCGGGATCGGCGGGGTCGAGTTCGGTGGCGGAGGATTCGCGGAAGCCCGGCCAGCGCCGCACGACGCGGCCTTCGGCGTCGATGGCGAGCGAGTGGCCGTCAAAGACGAGCTGGTCGTTTCCGCCGACGGCGTTGCAATAATAAAAGGGGACGCCGTGTTTTTCGGCGAGGGATTGGAGCATCTGGCGGCGGAGGGCGGGCTTGCCGAGCTGGAAGGGCGAGGCGCTGAGATTGAGGATGGATGAGGCTCCGGCGGCGACGAGGGTTTGAACGGGATCGGTGGAGTAGAAGCGGCGCGGGAGGTTTTCCGAGGTCCAGATGTCCTCGCAGATCGTGACGCCGACGAGCCGGCCGGCGATTTCGACGGGGGCGACGCGGGCGTTCGGCTCGAAGTAGCGGGTTTCGTTGAAGACGTCGTAGGTGGGGAGGAGGGTTTTGTGGACGAAACGGGCGGGGCGGTCTTTTTCAAGGATCGCGGCGGCGTTGAAGAACGGGCGGCCCGTGGGGGAGGGGTTGGGGTGCGCGCAGCCGACAATCCATGCGGCGGAGCCGACGGCGGCGTGGATCGCCTCGAGGGCCTCCAGACTGGAGGGGACGAAATCGGATTTGAAGAGAAGATCCTGCGGCGGGTAGCCGGTGAGGACGAGTTCGGGCGTGAGAACGACGGTCGCTCCGCGGCGCTCCAGGTCGCGGCAGGCGTTGATGATCCGGCGGGAGTTGCCCTCGAGGTCGCCGACGGTGGGGTTGAGTTGGGCGATGCCGACGGTCATTACCAGAACCCCCACTGGCGCGTGGCCATGATGTAGACGCCGAGGCCGAGGTTCGTGACGGCGTGGGCGAGGACGCAGGCGGCGAGGCTGCCGGTGCGCACGGCGACGAAATTGAAGATCAGCCCGCAGAGCAAGGCGGCGGGCCAGTCGGCGGTGCTGTGGACCAGCATGAAAAACACGGCGACGAGGAGGAACGATTTCCACTGGAACGCGCCGACGGCGATGTTTTGAAAATCCTCGCGGATGAGGTAGCGCATGAGAAATCCGCGCCAGAAGATCTCCTCGACGAGCGGAACGATGATCACAAGCCGGGCGAACCGGGCGATGACGGTCATCCAGTAAAGCGCCGAGCCCTCCTCGAAAACCGTGGGGTCGAATCCCTCGGTTCGCGGAGCAACTCCGAGCACGGTCTGCGGGGCGAGCCAGAGTCCCAGCACGACAAGGCCGGACAGCAGCGCGAGCAAAAGACCGCCGCGTTTCGCGAAGTCGTATTGACGCCAGTAAAAAACCAATGCCACCGCGCAGAGGGCCGTTTGGAGCGGGTAGACCCAGTATTCCGGATTTTTCATCCAGAGGCTTTCGCCGCCGATTCCCTTGACGATGGAGACGAGGACGAGGCCGCCCATGAATATCAGGAAGGGAGCCGTGTAGGCCGCCAGCGGGGTGCGAAGTTTCGCGGAGAGACTCATGGGCCCTTGTGCTAGCAGAAGGCGCCGGGGTTTCACCCGAAAAAAGATGTGGCGCCGGAGCCGCGGGCCGGTCTTTCCTTTCGGCCATGGAATTCCTGCTTTTTCTTTTGCGGGGGCCGGCCGGCCTGGAAGGAGATTGGGAGAGGGTCGGCGACCACTTCGCCGGCTGTGTGGTGCGGGTCGGTCCGCTGGGCGGTGGATTGGCGGCGAGGATCGTGGGGTTGCCCGCGGCGATGGCGGAGGCGGGCTGGAACGCGGGCGATGTGAAGTGGCGCGACATCGAGCCCTGCGGCACGGCGTTGTGGCGGGTGCGGGATGTGCGCAAGCATTTCGACACCCGGTCCCGCAGCGTGGTGGGGATCGACACCCGCGAGCTTCACCTCTCGGTCGCGGGGGAAAAACTGAGGTTGCACCGCGACGCGTCGCCGATTTTTCCGGACCAGCGCTGGCGCCGCATCGGGCAGCAAACCGGCGGATAAAAAAACCGCGAAGCCATTTGACAGCGGGCGAAGAGGGAATTTAGTGTCCGCGCGTCCGCGGGGTTTCTCCGCAATGATCAGTGGCGGCGGAGCCGACCGGACGCTGGTATCCATGCAATCCGTGCTCGACACACCCGTTTTGGTTCTGAACCGGCTCTGGCAGGCGGTGAACACCTGCAGCGCCCGGCGCGCCTTCACGCTTCTTTACCAAGGCCACGCCCAGGTGGTTTCCACCGATCCCGGCAGCGGGTTCGCCACACACGACTTCGCGAGCTGGCAGGATTTTTCCCTGCGGAATCCCGGGACCGAAATGGTGAAGACCATCTCGATGAGCATCCGCGTGCCCCGCATCATCGTTCTGCTCCTCTTCGAGCGCCTGCCGAAGAAGGAGGTGAAATTCACCCGCCACAACGTCTTCGAGCGCGACAACAACACCTGCCAATATTGCGGCCGGATGTTTTCGCGGGATTCGCTGAACCTCGACCACGTCCTGCCGCGCGACCGCGGCGGCCAGACGACGTGGGAAAACATCGTCTGCTCGTGCATCCCCTGCAACACCCGCAAGGGCAACCGCCTCCCGCACGAGGCCGGCATGGCGCTCGTGCGCAAACCCAAGCGCCCGAAATGGCGCCCCTTCCTCCACATCTCGCTGTCCGCCCACCCGCACGAAAGTTGGAAGCATTTTCTGGATATCGCCTATTGGAACGTCGAACTCGGCGATTGATAGCCCCGGGTTGAATTTTTCCCTTGACCACGTGTCGGGGCGGGGAGTGCAATTGCACTCCACAATTCTCCTCCCCCTATGAAAACAGACTCCGCCTTCGATCTCTGCAGCGCCTTTGTCGAATCCTCCTCCTTCTGGAGGGAAGACGCCCCCGCCCCGAAAACCGAGGGGCCCGTCATCACCATCTCGCAGGCCGCCGGCGCCCGCGGAAATCTCATCGCCGGCGAAATCGTGCGCCAACTGCGCGGCAACACATCGATTCCGCGAAAACACGCCTGGACCCTCTTCAATCAAAGCCTCATCCGCCGAGTGGTCGAGGAACACCACCTGCCGAAAAGCACGATCGGTTTTTTCCCCGAGGACCGCACCGGGCATTTGGCCGACTTCCTGGGCCAGGCCCTCGGCCTGCACCCCGGCGTTTACACCAGCGTCGCCAAAACCGCCGAAACCATCCTCCGCCTGGCCCAGACCGGAAACGCCGTCATCGTCGGCCGCGGAGGGAATTTCATCACCCGCAACATCGAGGCGGCCGTGCATGTCCGGCTCGTGGGATCGCTCGAGGTCCGCATCCGCAATTTCGGGAAAATCTACAAACTCGCTCCCGCCGAAGCCGCTCAGGAAGTCGCCCGCCGGGACCGGGGTCGCAAGAATTACATTCTTGAAAATTTCCGCGAGGACATCAACGACCCGCTCCACTACGACCTCATCCTGAACACCGACCATCTCGCCGATTCCGACGCGGCGGGGATCATCATTCGCGCGTTGGAATCGAGGTTGCACCTTGCGGAAGCCAAGCCCCACCGCAACGGAGCGGGTCCCCTGAATGCCCGGCACCGTGAGGGAGCCGTGGCCGCCTAGACCGTTTCAGAACGCCTTCCGCAGGTTGCTCGGCAGAATCCCCAGCTGCTCGCGGTATTTCGCCACCGTCCTGCGCGCCACCGGCAGGCCGCGGTCGGCGAGGAGCTTCACGATCTCCTGGTCGCTGTAGGGCCGGTTGGGACTTTCCTCCTTCACGATCTGTGCGATCGCCTGGCGCACGCTCTCGTTGCTCACCCCTTCGCCGTCGGCGTTCGTGTAGCCGTGGGTGAAAAAATACTTCATCTCGAATATCCCCTGCGGCGTGGCCATGAACTTCCCCGCCGCCGCGCGGCTCACCGTGGTTTCGTGCACGCCCACCGCCTCGGCGACCTGCCCCATGCGCATGGGCTTCAAATGGGCCGGACCGAGGTCGAAAAACTCGCGTTGCCGGACGACGATCTCGCGGGCGATGTTCAGAATCGTCTGCTGACGCTGCTGAATGCTGCGTATGAAAAAATTCCCGCCGCGGATCTTGTCGCGCAGGTAGTCCCGCACCTCCTTCGAGTTGCCGGCGAGCATGTCCTTGTAGGAGTCCGAGATTCTCAGGCGCGGCACCTCGTCGCTGTTCAGGTTCACCGTGTAATCGTCCCCGTCGCGCTCCACGATCACCTCGGGAGTCACGATCTGGTTGGTATCCTCGGCAAAAGCCCGACCCGGCGCGGGATCGAGCCGGGCGATCACTTCCGCCGCGTGCTGGACCTCGGGAAGCTCGATATGGAGCGCCTTGGCGATGTCGCCGAGACGCTTCCGCCCGAGTTCGTCGAGGTGGTGGCGCACGATGCGCGATTCGGTGGAATAATGGCGTCCTTGCGCCTTGAGTTGCTGAAGCAGGCACTCCGAAAGGTTGCGCGCCGCCACGCCGGGCGGGTCGAATTGCCGCACTTTTTCCAAAACCCGCTCGACCTCCTCGGGAAGCACGTCGAGCGAGGCCGCGATCTCCCCGTTCTCCGCGCGCAGATAGCCGCCGCCGTCCAGATTCCCGATGATTTCCACCGCGATCTCCGCATCCTCGCGCGGCCAGGCCGCCGTGTGGAGTTGCTCCAGCAAATGCTCCGCGAGCGTGGGCGGTCGCACCTGCGAGTCGAGAAAATGCTGACGCCGCTCGAGGGCCTCCTTCGTCCACGGTTCCGAGGCCGATCTTTGCGCGTAGTATTCGTTCCACTGCTCCTCGAGCGGACTGGGGGGATCGCCGTCCGCGAGGTTGGGTTTTTCCGGAACAATCTCCTCGAGAGCGGGATTCGCCCGCAACTCCGCGTCGACCAACTGCCGCAACTCCGTCAACGGCGCCTGGAGGATGTTGAGGCTCTGCTGCATCTGCGGGGAGAGCGTTTGCTGCAGCGCCATCCCCGCCACTTGTTGCATTCCGGCCATAATTGGAACCGAGACTAGGCACGGAATCTGCTTCTGCAAGCATCAATCGCGCCATCCCCCGCGGGTTGCATTGGCGACCCTCAAACGCTACTCCCTAGACGCTCGAAATGGCAGCCGCGATCTATCTGGACAACAACGCGACGACCCCCGTCACCCCGGAGGTCTTCGCGGCGATGGAGCCCTGGCTGCGCGGCGGATTCGGAAATCCCTCCAGCGGCCATCGGCTGGGTCGCGAGGCCGCAAAGGCGATCGAAACCGCGCGGGAAAAAACGGCGGCGCTGGCGGGTTGCCAACCGGACGAGTGGATTTTCACCGGCTGCGGCACCGAATCGATCGCCACCGCCTTCCAATCCGCCCTCGCGTTGGATCCCGACAAACGCCACATCGTCACCAGCGCGGCCGAGCACAGCGCCGTGCTCCGGATTTGCGACCGCCTTGTCCACTCGGGCTTCGAGGTCGTCCGGCTTCCCGTCGATTCCCTCGGCCAAATCGACCCCGACCAACTCGCCGCCGCGATTCGCCCGGACACCGCCCTCGTCTCCCTCCTTTGGGCGAACAACGAAACCGGCGTCGTCTGGCCCCTCGAAAAAATCGCCCCCGTGGTCAAAAAAACGAGCGCCCTCCTGCACATCGACGCCGTGCAGGCGTTCGGGAAAATCCCTCTCCATCTCGAGGGTCTTGGAGTCCATTTCATGAGCTTCTCCGGACACAAGCTCCATGCGCCGAAAGGCGTCGGCGGCCTCTACATCAACCGCCGCGTTCCCTTCACACCGCTTCTGCGCGGAACCCAGGAAAACGGCCGCCGCGGCGGAACCCAGAATGTCGCCGGCATCGTCGCCTTCGGCAAAGCCGCCGAACTCGCCTCCGCCCACCCGCTCGATTCCTCGCTCCGCGACCGCCTCGAATCCACGCTCCTCGCGAAAATCCCCGGCACCACCGTGAATGGCGACCGCGCCCACCGCCTGCCGAACACCACCAATCTTTCCTTCGACGGCATCGAAAGCGAAGCCGCCCTCATCCTGCTCGACGAGCGCGGCCTCTGCTGCTCCGCCGGTTCCTCCTGCGCCACCGGGTCCGCAAAACCGTCGCATGTTCTCAAGGCCATGGGCCTCACCGACGCCCGGGCCAAATCCAGCCTGCGCCTCTCGCTGAGCCGCTTCACGACCGCCGACGAAATCGACCGCGCCTGCGACATCCTCCCCGCCGTCATCGCCAAACTCCGCGCCGCCTCCCCCGCCGACAGCCCCGTTCTCATTTCCTAAAAACCACCCATGCTCGAAAAACACCTCCTCCAAATCGTCCAGGAACTCTCCCTGCAACCCCGCCAAGTCGCCGCCACAGCCGTCCTCCTCGAGGAGGGCGCGACCGTGCCGTTCATCGCCCGCTACCGCAAGGAACGCACCGGCGAACTCGACGAGGTCCAGATCACCAACATCCGCGACCGCATGCAGGAACTCGAGGAACTCGACAAGCGCCGCGAATCGATCCTCTCCTCGCTCGAGGAACGCAAACTCCTCACCGAGGAATTGAAGGTCAAAATCGACGCCGCCAAAAACCTCTCGACCCTCGAGGATCTTTACCTGCCGTTCCGTCCCAAAAAACGCACCCGCGCCACGATGGCGAAGGAAAAAGGCCTCGAGCCTCTTGCCGAGTTGCTCTGGGAGCAAAACGCAAACACTGATCCCGAGGCCGAAGCCGCTGCGTTCGTCAGTGCCGAAAAGGAAGTGCCCGACACCGCCGCCGCCCTGGCCGGAGCGCGTGACATCCTCGCCGAACGCATCAACGACTCCGCCGAGGCCCGCGCCGCGCTGCGCGATCTCTACCTCAACAAAGGCGTGCTCAAATCCAAAGTCGTCTTCGAAAAAGAAAAGGACGCCGCGAAGTTCAAA
>CAZVPK010000084.1:0-10436 GCA_964628505.1 uncultured Chthoniobacter sp. | reverse complement strand
ATCAGGACCATCGCCAGACGGCAGACAACAAACAATCCCCCCCCGAATGCCCCGATGGTCCGGCGGAGCGGAATCCGATGCAATGATGAACTGGTCGTCTTGGGGAAAAACGTCATGGCGGGAGGTCTTGGGGACTTGGCGTTAGATCAAACCTGATGAAGGTTGGCCGACTTTTTATTATCCCCCACCCTCCTGCGGCAAGGGGAAAATCGCCTTCGCCCGAACCGCTTGGACAGGGAATCCGGGTAAAACCGGGACCTCAGCGACCGATGTCGCGGAGTTTTTTTCCGGACATGAGGTTCCGCTCGATGTGCTCGAGGGAGACGCCTTTTGTCTCGGGGACGAGGAAGAGGAAAAACACGATGAAGAAAACATTCATCGCGCCGTAGAGGAGGAAGGTGTTTCCGGGGCCGATGCCTTGGACGAGCGTGAGGAAGGTCATGCCGACGATGGCGTTGGTGATCCAGTTTGTGCCGGTGCTGCAGGTGATGCCGAAGTCGCGTCCGGCGAGGGGATAGATCTCGGAGCAGATGACCCAGATGATCGGCCCGGCGCTCATGGCGAAGCCGACGATGAAGAGCAGGAGCGCGGCGGCGGCCCAATAGCCGAGGGCGTGGTTTTGCTCAATGCCGGAGTGGAAAATCGTTCCGACGGCGAGAAGGGCGAGGCCCATGACGACGAATCCGGCATACATGATCGGCTTGCGGCCGAGGCGGTCCACAAACGCGATGGCGATGAAGGTGGCGAGGACGTTCGTGAGGCCGACAATGACGGTGCCCCACATCTGCTCGGCGGTGGATTCGAATCCGGCCATGCCGAAAATGCGCGGCGCGTAATACATGATGACGTTGATGCCGGTGAGTTGCTGGACGATTTGGAGTCCGACGCCGAGGAAGACGGCTTTGCGGAAATGGGCGTTTTCGAGAAAGAGGCTCCAGCCTTTTTGGGGGATTTTGGTGCTCTCCTCGATTTCGCGCACCTCGGCGGCGATCTCGGCATCGTCGAGGTGGAGTTTTTTGAAAACGGCGGAGGCTTTTTCCCTCATGCCGTTGAGGACGAGCCAGCGGGGGCTCTCGGGCAGGAAGAGGACGCCGACAAACATGACGAGCGCCGGGAGGGCGATCATGCCGAGCATGAGGCGCCAGGTTTCGTTGCTGGCGGCGATCTGGAAAATGTAGGAGTCGAAATAGAGGGCGTCGTGGTCGCCGGGGCCGTGGTTGGGTTTCGGCAACGGGATCTGGCCGTCGGCCATGCCGGCGAAAACCGTGTCGCTGAGGAAGGCCATGAGGATGCCGATGGTGATCATGAGTTGATACATCGAGATCATGCCGCCGCGCACGGATTGCGGGGCGATTTCGGCGAGGTAGAGCGGGGCGGTGAAGGAGGCGATGCCGACGGCGAGGCCGAGCACCAGACGAGCGACGATGAGCATTTCGGCATTCGGGGCGACGGCGCAAAAAATCGCGCCCGCGGCGAAGAGGAGTCCGCTGGCGAGGAGGGTGCGGCGGCGGCCGAGTTTGTTGCAGAGGATGCCGCTGCCGAGCGCGCCGACCACCGCGCCCCAAAGCAGGGCGCTGACGATCCATTCGATCATCTGGTCCGAGACGCCGAGGTCGCGCTGGATGTAGATCTGCGCGCCGGAGATCACGCCGACATCGAGGCCGAACAAAAGCCCGGCGAGCGCGGCGGTGAATCCGATGAAATAGACGATGGGGCTGACTTTTTTGTGGGGAGTGGACATGGGGTCGAGGAGGAGGATTGCGGATCAGGCAATCCTCTTCGAAGAACGCGGGCAATCAAAATCCGCGGCGTGGCGCGGGGGGCGTCAACTCAGAACGGCACCTTGGCGGAACGGACCGCGGCTCCGGCTTCGTCGCGGATGGCGAGGTCGATCTCGCGGGCGTTCCAGTCGATCTCGAGCGTGCCGAACCCGAGGTCCACATGGGGCTCGCCGAGGCGGAGGCTGTTTTTTTCGCCGGGGAAATTCTTCCAATAATGCGTGAGGCCGCTGGAGGTCAACTCGTGGAGGTCGGGGCCGCCGAAGGGATTTTCGGCGCGCATCAACTCGGAGAAATGCCGGTCGCCGCTGAGCAGGACGGTGCCGGAGGGCCTCACCTCGGCGAGCAATTCGAGAAGGCGCCGGCGCGAATCGGGAAAGTCGTTCCATTTTTCCCAACGGTGCTCGACGGGGAGGAATTGCGTGCCGGAGCAGAGGAGGTGGATTTGGGCGTCGCTCTCCTCGAGAGTCTTCCGGAGCCAGCGCCACTGGGCCTCGCCGAGGATGTCGCCCCCGCTGCCGGGCGGTGGACGCCAGTAGCGGACGTCGAGGAGGATGACGCGGACTTTTTTGCCCTCGGGGCCGTAGGTGCGGGAGTGATAGATGCCGTCGTGGCCGCGCCGGGGGCTGTCGGCGGGTTCGCCGAGGAAGTCGAGGAGGAGTTTTTGCGATTGCCTCTTGCGGGGATGCTTGAAGCCGGAGTCGTTGAGGCCGTAGTCGTGGTCGTCCCAGAGGCCCTCGACCGGGCAGGTGGCGAGAAGTTTTTGGTAGCCGGGGTTGGATTTCTGGAGGGCGTATTTGGCGGCGAGCTCCCCCATGTCGTGGGTGTCGCCATAGATGTTGTCCCCGAGCCAAATCCAGAGTTGCGGGCGGAAGGCCACGATCGGCTCCCAGAGCGGCTGGGGAAGGTCCTGCTTGTTGCAGGAGCCCACGGCCACGCGCTCGAGCGGGTCGGGCGACGCGAGGGCGGTTGCGGCGATGAGAGCGAGAACGGCGGGTGTTTTCCAGAGCAGGGAATGAAAGGCGCGCATGGGGAATTTCTCGCGGAGGACCGGCGGGTGATCAAGCCCCGGCGGATGGCACGGAGGATTTTCGCCGCGGAAGCCACAGGCTCAAAAGAAACGCCGCGGCCAGCACCGCGGACCCCGCCCACAGCGGCGTGCGGGCGAAATTCCCGGCGGGCCCGGATTCATCAAACGTCAGCAACCACCCGCCGAGAACGGGTCCGATCCATCGGGCCAGGCTGGCCGCGGATTGCAACACGCCGAGTGCGCGCCCCTGCCACTCGGCGTCCGCCGCCTGCGAGGCGATGGCGGGGAGGACAGGGTTGACGAGGCTGTTCCCGGCGGCGATGGCGGCGCACGCAAGGAGAAGCCCGGCGAGTCCCTGGGCCAACGGCGCCGCAAAGAGCCCGGCGACGAGAAATGCGGCTCCGAGCGAGGCGGTGCGCCCTTCGCCAAGCCGCCGCACCACGGGACCGATGAGCCCGCCCTGGATGACGACTCCCACGAGTCCCAGCATGGCGAAAAGATATCCCGTGGCTTTTTCGTCGAAGCCGTGCCGCTTGGCGACGAAGAGCGCGAAGACGGCGGTCATCATGGAAAACCCGACAATCATCGCGAAGTAGGTCGCCATGGCCGCGCCGTAGGGCGCGGGCCGCACGTGGCGCAGGAGGCCGGGAAAAAGTTTTTCCCCGGCTCCCCTCGCCCGCTTGGCGGGATCCAGCGATTCGGGCAGGAGGAGAAAAATCAACACCGCGTTCGCCAGCGCCAGCGCGGAGGCGAGGAGCATCGGGGCGGCATGGCCGAATTGCACGGATGTCCAACCTCCCAGCGCCGGTCCGAGGATGAAACCCAGCCCGAACGCGGCGCCCAGCAGGCCCATCGCCTTCGGACGTTCCTCCGGCGAGGTGATGTCCGCCACATAGGCCTGCGCCGTGCCGAGGCTGCCGCCGGAAATCCCGTCGACGATCCGTCCCGCGAAGAGCATGGCGAGCGAACCGCCGAGGCCCATCATCAAAAATCCCGCCGCCGTCCCCAGCGTGCTCAAAATCAAGACCGGCCGCCTGCCGAACCGGTCCGAAACCCGGCCCAGCAGCGGCGAGAAGACAAACTGCGCGAGCGAAAAAATCCCGAAGAGCCACCCAATCTGCGCGGGCGTCGCCCCGAAATGCGCGGCGTAGAACGGCAGCACCGGAATCACCACGCCGAAACCGACCATGTTGACGAGGATCGTGAAAAAAACGATCGCCAGCCGCGTCCGCTTCGAGGGCGTCATTCGGCGGGAACCGCCCCGGCGGCGAGCGCCTCGCGCAAGGCGGCGACCTGGCGGGCGAGATCGCGCGGATGGTTTTTTTTCTGGGATTCGACGCGGTCGGCGATGGCGTCGACGGTCTTCTCCATGCGGGCGAGCGCGAGGGTTTTCAAAATTTTCGCCATGCCCGAGCCGGGCGTCACCAGGTTCGTGTAGCGGATGAGGGACTCCCCCTTGCCGTGGGGTTCGACCAGCAGGCTCCCCTCCGCGCCCTTGGTTTGGAGCGCCCGCAGAAGAATCCACGAGACGTCGAACCCGCCGCCGTGGACCGCCCGCAACTCGTTGCGCGCCGTGTAGGCCTCGTCGGCGAGGATCGGCACGTCCACCTCGTAGTCGACCTCCAGCACGGAGGGCGTCACGGTTTTGGAGATCCGCGAGTGGAGGAGGTCCGGGATGTAGGCCTTCGCGTTTTCATAATCGAAAAAAACCGCCGCCACCTCCTCGGGGGTCGCCCGCACCAGTCGATACACCCGCACCCGCGGCCAGGGCTTGTCGGCGATCTCCTCCTGCGTCATCACCTGCCCGCCGCCGAGCACCTCGCGGCGCCGGTCGGGATCCAGGTCCTCCAGCAAGCCGCAAAACCCGGGAGCCGCCGCGGCCAGCCACGCCGCCCCGGGGACAATCCATCGCAAAAGGTTCATGCGATCATTTAGAATCCCGCCCGGCCCGCCCGGCAAGCGCGGGGTTGGGAAAAAACCGCTTCCGCCACCGGCGATCCGGTGATACGGCTTGCGAAAACAAACGGGGGTTCCATGGCCAAGCAGCAGACGATTCTTGTGGTGGATCGCGACAGCGATTTTCTCGATTGGGCGCGACACCAGCTTCAGGGACCGAAAATTCGCGTCCTGGTGGAGGAGTCGGCCGACGCCGCCTACAAAACCTTCTGCATGGAGGAGCCGGAACTCGTCATGGCCGAGTCGAACCTCCACCCGTTCACCGGACTCGAGTTGCTGGTGAAGATCCGCAAGCACTCGCCCAACGCCCTCGTCGTTCTCATGAGCGCCTTCGGCACGACCCAATCGGTGATCGAGGCCATGAAAATGGGCGCGTTCGATTTTGTCCGCAAGGAGCAGCTCCCCTTCAATCTCAAGGTCGTCGCCGATTCCGCCCTGCAGGCCTCCGCCGAACTCAAGGCCGCGAACACCTTCAAGCCCCAGCTCACCGTCGAACAGCACAAGGACGAGATCGTCGGACGCTCCGAGGCCATGCAGCAGGTTTTCAAAATGATCGGCCGCGTGGCGGGCAGCGACGCCGCCGTGATGGTCACCGGGGAGAGCGGCTCCGGCAAGGAACTCGTCGCCGTGGCGATCCACAACTACAGCGCCCGCAGCAATAAAAACTTCCTCGCGATCAACTGCGCCGCGATCCCGGAGAATCTTCTCGAGAGCGAACTCTTCGGCCATGAAAAAGGCGCCTTCACCGGGGCCACCACCCAGCGCATCGGCCGCTTCGAGCAATGCGACAAGGGCACCCTCTTCCTCGACGAGATCGGCGAGATGCCCCTTCACGTCCAGAGCAAGCTCCTCCGCGTGCTCCAGGAAGGCGAGTTCTCCCGCGTGGGCGGCAACGAAACCCTCCACACCGATGTCCGTGTGATCTGCGCGACGAACCGCAACCTCGAGGAGGAGGTCGCCAAGCGCACCTTCCGCGACGATTTGTTCTATCGCCTCAACGTCGTCCGCATCCACATCCCTCCGCTGCGCCAGCGCGTCGAGGACATCCGGCTCCTCTCCGAATATTTCCTTCAAAAAATCGCCAACCGCGCGCACACGCCGGCGCTCAAGCTTTCCGAGGAGGCCGTGCGCGTGCTGGAGTCCCACCCCTGGCCGGGCAACGTGCGGGAACTCGAGAACACGCTCCAGCGCGCCGCCGTCCTCTCCACCGCCGACACCCTGCTTCCCAAGGACATTCCGCTCGGCGCCGGGGATTCCGAGCCGAACCGCTCCGGCGGACCCGAGGGCGAGGCCGGGGAAATGACCCGCGAACGCGCCATCGAAGTGCTCTTCAACGCCGCGGTGAACGACCCCTCGCTGGCCATCCTGCCTTGGATCGAGCGGGAATTCACCCTGCGGGCGATGCAGAAAACCGGCGAGAACCAGGTCCGCGCCGCCAAGCTGCTCGGCATCACCCGCGCCACCCTCCGCAAACGCCTCGATCGAAACAGCTCCTCTGCGGAAGAGGACGAGTGATATACCACGGCCGCGTAGCCTTTCGACCTTTGGCGGGGACCGATCATTCAAAGAGCGTCGATTCGCGCAAAACGCCAGGAGGCCCCAGGTTGTCCGTGCGGGCTTAACCTTCGACCCTCCGGAGGAGAGGTGGCGCTGGCGCGCGGGTTTTGTCAGGGCCGGAACGGCTCGCGCAAAAAACGCCGATGCGCCCCTCATCGAACCCCTCCCCGCCAATCGCCCATTCAGGCCGACCGCGCCGACGAAAACTCGATCACCATCCCCGCACCCCAAAAATTTCGTGCCCTTGGCCTCTCGACGGCAAAAAAAATTGCCCCTCTCGTGCCGTTTCGAAGCAGATCCCGTTCCCTGAAGTTAGGGTGGATGACCGCACACCGGGAAGTTTGACGTCCAATGAAGGCCTGTCATTCCGCCCGGCAGCCAAGCCTCCGGGATATTTTTAAACATCGGTCCGGGAGCTCGCCTCGTTCAATCGCGAACACAGAAGGGCAAATCTTTTCGCGGCCGTCGCCGCGGGAAAATATTTTTTCGGGTTGGGAAAGAACCTTCGGCTTCCTTGGCGCATCGCCGGGGACGTGCGTGCCGCGAAAACCTGAAGAAATCATCGTCCCGCCCGGGCGAATGTCAAGGACCGCCAACCAACAAAAAAAGCGCACTGCCTCCGCTTTTGATTTCCTGCGCGCCGCGCGGCCGAACCCGATTCGGAGTCGGTTGCCAAAAAAATTCGCCGGCGGGTCCTTCGACACCGCCGGCGATTTTTTTGTTCGTGTTGACGGATTGGTTTCTCAGCCCACCGCGATCTTGCGCGGCTTGGCGGCCTCGACCTTCGGCAGTCGCACGGTCAGCAATCCCTGCTCGAGACTCGCCGCGATTCGCCCGGGATCGATGGCGGGATCCAGGTCAAAGACGCGACGGTAATCGCGCGCCGAACTCTCGCCGTGCAACCGGGTGCCGGGAGAGGAGCGCTCCGCGCGATGACCCGCGAGCACGAGCTTTCCATCCTCGAAGGTGATGTCGACGCCGTTTTTGGCGACGCCGGGCATTTCAACCACGAGCGTGAATCCGTCGGCGTCGTGGCGCAGGTTCACGGCGGGCGTTTTGTATTCCACCCGCGTCTCGCGGCGGGCGGCGGTTTCGGGTTTTTGTTCGATGACTTGGGACATGGCTTGGTTCCTCCTCGGGCTTCAGTTGAGTTTCACTTCGATCTTGCGCGGCTTGGCCTCCTCGGCCTTCGGCAACACGACTTCGAGAATGCCGTCCGTGTAGGTCGCCGTCACCGCGTCGGCCTTCACCGGGCACGGCAGCGTGATCTCGCGCCGGAAGGCGCCTTGGAACAATTCGCTCCGGAAACTCTCGGAACGGCATCCCTCGGTTTGCAAATCCCGGTGTCCGGAAATCGCGAGCGTGTCGTCCTCCAGCGAAATGTCGAAGTCCTCCTTCCGCATCCCGCCGAGTTCCAGACGAACGGTGACCGCCTCGTCGCTCTCGAACACGTCGAGGGGCGGACTCCACGCCGCATGGCCCGCGCCGGCGAATCCCATCGCGGATTCCAGCAAATCCTGAAACGGCGTCAGGCGTTGAAACGGGCTCCAGGCGCCCAAGGTTGGTGTGGTGTAGTGAATCAGTTTCATAGTGGTTTCTCCTTTGTTGTTGGTTGGGAGCTTTGGTTTGCTCTGGTTTCCTTGAAGCCGATTCCGTGCCGCGCTGGGTCTGGTTTTTAGCGTTTTTATAAAATATTTTATTTCATCGGATAAAATCAGTTCTACAGAAAGAATCTCGCACCATTTAGAGCCATATCGGCGCATTTACCCGGATTTCATTTCCCAATTTTTAGAGTCAATATGTCGCTTTACTCGGGCGTGACTTCCCTCCCCCGCTTTCTATCATGGCTCGATGAACTCCGGACCCGAAGGCCCTTTGGAAATCGAGCGCAAGTTCCTTCTCGTCGGCGATTCCTGGCGCGACCAAGTCCTCGGCGAACCCCGCCGCATCAGCCAAGGCTACCTGTTCTCCGACTCCAGCAAAAGCGTCCGCGTCCGCCTGGCCGGCGATGACGCCACCCTCACCGTCAAGGGTTCGCGCAACGGCATTTCGCGTCTGGAATTCCAATACCTCATCCCGCCCGCCGACGCCGAGCGCTTGCTCAAGCTCTGCCCGGGGCCGCTCATCGACAAAACCCGCCACATCGTCCTCCACGAGGGCATGAAGTGGGAGGTGGACATTTTCCATGGCGACAACGACGGCCTCCGCATCGCCGAGGTGGAGCTCGAACGGGTGGATCAACCCATTGTTCTTCCCGGTTGGGTCGGCGAGGAAGTTTCGCACGACCCGAAATTTTACAACTCCGAACTGTCCCGCCATCCGTATAAAACTTGGAAAAAACATAACCCGTCCCGTTCCCATGCCGGGACGGATTGATTGGACGCGCACCGCGGATTTTTTTAACAAAACCACTCGCCATGATCACCTCACCATCCGCCGCAGCCCGCACGGGCCCTTGTCCCGTGGGCCTCTGGCTCTTCTCCTCCATCGGTAAAAAAACCGTCGTCGCCGTCACCGGAATCGCGCTGGTCGCTTTTGTCATCGGCCACCTGGCCGGCAACCTGACGATCTTCCTCGGCCCCGATGTGCTGAACGCCTACGGCGCGAAACTCCAAAGCCTCGGCCCGATCCTCTGGCTCATCCGCGCCGCGCTGCTGGGAATTTTGGTCGCCCACATCTACTTCACGATGCTCCTCTGGAAGGAAAACCACGCCGCGCGTCCGAAAAAATACATCGCCTCGAATCCCGTCGGCACCACCGTCTTCGCCCGCACCATGCGGCTCAGCGGGTTGATCGTTCTCGCCTTCATCGTCTTCCACCTCGCCCATTTCACCGTGCGCGTCGTCGATCCCTCCTACGCAAAAATGTATACCACGCTCGATGGCCAGCAGGTCCACGATGTCTACAAAATGGTGGTCGCCGGCTTCAGCAGCGGACCGATCGTTCTCATCTATGTCGTCGGCCTTTTCCTCCTGACCTTCCACCTCAGCCATGGCATTGGCAGCCTCTTCCAAACCCTCGGCGTCACCAACCGCCGCATCCGCCACACCTACGAACTCGCCGGCCGCACCCTCGCCTGGGCGCTCTACATCGGCTACATTTCCATCCCTGTTTCGATCTACTTCTTCGGCCTCGGGAAAGGAGCACTCCAATGACACTCGACAGCAAAATTCCCGCCGGTCCACTCGACCAAAAATGGACCACCTATAAAAACAACGCGAAGCTCGTCAGCCCCGCCAACAAGCGGAAGTTCGAGCTGATCATCGTCGGCTCCGGCCTCGCAGGAGCCTCCGCCGCCGCCACCCTCGCCGAGCAGGGTTACAAAGTGAAATGCTTCTGCTACCAGGACAGCCCCCGCCGCGCCCACTCGATCGCCGCGCAAGGCGGCATCAACGCCGCGAAAAATTACCAGAACGACGGCGACAGCGTTTACCGCCTCTTCTACGACACCATCAAGGGCGGCGACTTCCGCTCGCGCGAAGCCAATGTCCACCGCCTCGCCGAGGTGAGTTGCGACATCATCGACCAATGCGTCGCGCAAGGCGTCCCCTTTGCCCGCGAATACGGCGGACTCCTCGACAACCGCTCGTTCGGCGGCGCGCAGGTCTCCCGAACCTTCTACGCCCGCGGCCAGACCGGCCAGCAACTCCTCCTCGGCGCCTACTCCGGCCTCAGCCACCAGATCGCCCTCGGCGCCGTGAAAATGTTCCCGAAAACGGAAATGCTCGATCTCGTCGTGGTCGATGGACACGCGAAAGGCATCGTCGTCCGCGATCTCAAAACCGGCGAGATCACCAGCCACGCCGCCGACGCCGTCCTGCTCTGCACCGGCGGCTACGGCAATGTCTTCTACCTCTCGACAAACGCCCGCGGCTGCAATGTCACCGCCACCTTCCGCGCCTACAAACGCGGCGCGCTCTTCGCGAATCCCTGCTTCACCCAAATCCACCCGACCTGCATCCCCGTGAGCGGCGACTACCAGAGCAAGCTCACACTCATGAGCGAATCGCTCCGCAACGACGGCCGCATCTGGGTTCCCAAGCGCAAAGAGGATTGCGGCAAAGACCCCTCGTCCATTCCCGAGGCCGACCGCGACTACTTCCTCGAGCGAAAAT
>CAZVPK010000083.1:0-10596 GCA_964628505.1 uncultured Chthoniobacter sp. | reverse complement strand
GCACAAACACACCGATGCGGCTCTGACAAGCAGAGCCCTCCTCGCAAAGCGCAAGCGCGGACTTTACCAGGAGTCCAAACGCCATCGGTTTTTGGGATTCCTCGCCCGTTCAAAGCCGCGTTTGGCCTTCTTTGGACAGCAAAACCGCCACCCAGCGCGTGGAGGGGAAATTTCCCAGAATGATCACGAGAATCACCGTGATCGGCACACAGAGAAACATTCCGACAATCCCCCAGAGCATCCCCCAAAGCAAAAGCGACATCACCACCACCAGCGGACTGAGGTTCAGCGTCATTCCCATGAGGTTCGGTTCGATGAAATTTCCCAGGGCCTGCTGGATCACGGTGATGCCGAGGACCAGAACCAAAACCGGCCGCCAGCTCTCGAATTGGACCAGTCCCAGCATGCCGGGCAGAATCGTCGCGACGATCGATCCAATGGTGGGAATGAAGTTCAGAATGAAGACGAGCAGCGCCCAGAACGCGGCGAAGTCCAGCCCCACGAACCGCATCACCCCGTAGCTCAACAACGCCGTCGTGAGGCTCACGAGCGTCTTCACGCCGAAGTAGGTCTGGATGTCGCTGTCCACCCGGCGGATGATTCCCTGGATGCGTTCGCGGCGGTGGGGGTCCGGGAAAAGCGCCTCGATTTTCGCGGTGATGAAGCGCGATTCCAGCAAAAGGAAGACGGCGAAAACCAGGACGAGCATCGTGTTTTTCAGGAGTCCCGCGAGGTTGGTGGCCACCAGGGCGATCAACCCCGCGACATCGACGTTGCGGAAGAATTCGCGCATGGCCGGGGGTTGCTCGACCCCCACCGCCAGAAACAGCTCGGTTTGGATTTTCAACAACCGGCCCTGGTAGCGGGGAACGATCTCGGCGACCTGCATCGCGTTGTCCGCGATGATGGAGATGAGCACCCAGCTCAGGCCGATGACCGCGAGGAAGGAGAATCCCAGCGCGAGAGGCTGGGGCATGCGCAGGCCGGAAAACCGCACGCTGCCGATCCAGCGCTCGATGACCTTGATCAAATAAACGGCGATCAGCGCGATGACCAGCGGAACGAAAAGATCCTTGCCCGCCCGCACGATGGCGAGCGTGATCCCGATGACCAACAGCCATCCCGCCGCCTCCGCGCCACGCAGCCTGCGGAGTCCCGGGTCGTTGTCGGTGGTGTTGTCCATGGATTCGAGGATTCCAGATTTTGAAACCGGCTGGAATTCCGAATTTCCATCCGCCGCGCGCGGCCGCCGGAAAATGTGTTGAACTGTCCGCCGCCACCGGAAAGTATCCGCCGGTAGATTCCTCAGGTCATTTCCCTCCCATGCCCTTCCGACTCCTCACACTGAACATCCAGAACGGCCAACCGTGGGATCCCGCCGATCCCGACCGCCCGGGCGAGGACATCGCCGGAGTGGCGGAGTTCCTGCTCGCGCAGGAGGCCGACATCCTTTGCCTCCAGGAGGTCGAGCGCGGATACGACGGCGGCAGCCAGGTCGAGCCTCCGCCGAACTACCAGGCGCTCAAGGCGAGGCTCGCCGGCTACGACTCGGTCTTCGCGTATCCCCTCAAAAACAAATGCGAGATTCCCTTCGGCCTGGGGTTGGCGATTTTTTCGAAAACGCCGCTGGAGGATTTCGAGCGGGTCGACCTGCCGGCCGCGCCGATCGAATTCGAATTCGCCGGAAAAAAACGCTGCGCCTCCTCGCGCCTTCTTCTTTCCGCGGCCACCGGACTCGGCGGGCGCCGCCTCCATATTCTGAACACGCACCTCCAGGCGTTTTTCATGATCGGGAGCTCGAGCGACGAGCACCCCGCGCAGCGCGAGCTGGTGGAGCGCCGCCTGCGCCGGCTCGCCGGGCCCTCGATCCTCGCGGGCGACATGAATTCCGCTCCGGAGGAGAATCTGGTCGCGCACTTCGGCGACGCGGGATTTTCCACGGCGCAAAATTGCGTGCCCACCTGGAAGCGCCGCCCCTACGTGGTGGACCATATTTTCCACAACGCCGCGCTTCGCTTGATCGGCCAGCGCGTGGTCGCCACGACCGTCTCCGACCACGATGCGGTGGTGGCGGAGTTCGACTTCGCCTAACCCCCGCGGACCTCGCGGGAATACGCCGCGGCGGCTTCGACGATCGACCGGGCGACGTCGGCGCGGGGCTTCGCGAATTTCGGCCGGAACCACGGGAACAGACCGATCAAATCGTGGAGCACCAGAATTTGGCCGTCGCAGCCGTTGCCGCTTCCGATGCCGATCGTGGGGCAGGAGAGGGAGGAGGTGATCTCCGCCGCGAGCGGGGCGTGGACGAGTTCCAGAACGATCGCGCACACGCCGGCCGCATCGAGCGCCCGGGCGTCGGAGGCCAACCGCGCGGCCTCCTCCCCGGATTTTCCCTTGATGCGGTAGCCGCCCTCCTCGATCACCCGCTGGGGCAACATGCCGAGATGGCCGATGACGGGGATTTTGTCGTCGAGGATCGCCTCGACCATGGGCAGGGATTCGTGGCCGCCTTCGATTTTCACCAGATCGGCGCCGGCGTCGCGCAGCCTCCGGGCGTTCTCGAGCGCCGAGGCGGGCGTGGCGCAACTCCCGGCGGGAAGGTCCGCGGCAACGAGGGTTTTTTCCGCCCCGCGGGCCACGGCGCGCGTGTGGTGGACCATGTCGTCCATCGTCACGCGAGTCGTGTCGGGGTGGCCCAGAACGACCATGCCCAGCGAATCCCCGACGAGCAGGAAATCGAGTCCGCAATCGTCGAGCAGACGCGCCGTGGGGTAGTCGTAGGCGGTGAGACAGGCCAGGCGGCGGCGGGCGGGTTTCGAGTCGCGGAGCGAGGAGGGTGCGGGTTTCACGTGCGTGGGAATCTACGACGCCCGGCGTCCCGAGGGCACGGAGCTTTTTTCGGGACCCGGTCGAAAAAGCTTTTGCACAGGCCTGGAAATTCGGGAAGATTTTCAGTGTTCCCCATTCGACCTATGAACGTTTCCAGTGTCTCCAGTGCCGCCGCCTTCCAAGAAGCCGCCCGACAGCGATCGGTCGAGCAGTCCCGCCAGGCCAGGCAGGAGGCGGCGCAACAATCCTCGGAAGCCGCCCAGGCCGTGAAGGTGCGCAACCGCCAGGCCGTTCGGCAGGCCGCCGCCGCGCCCGCGGGGGAAAACAGGATTTCCCGGGACATCCGCCAGATCGCCGCCAGGGAAACGCGCCGCGAGGTCGAGGCGAACCGCGAAAACACCCTCCGCCGCACCGCCGAACAAATGGAGGTGAAATTCCGCGAGATGGCGCGCCGATCGGAGTCCGCCCGCCGCATCGGCAATTCCGAACGCGAGGGCTTCTCCGCCGTGGCCTGAGGTTCTAGAAACCGGCGACCGCCGCGGGTCTCGCGCCGACGGGGATTTTTCCCAGCAGTTCCAGCACGCTTCCGGTGTGCCCCGGCAAAATCCTCGTCGGCGCGACATCGGCCAGGGGCGCGAGCACGAAGGCCCGCTCGGCGATCCGGGGGTGGGGGAGCGTCAAATCCGGCAAGTGGAATGCCAGATTGTCGAAATACAGGATGTCCAGATCGATCGTGCGCGGCGCGTGGAAGGCGTGGTCGCGGGGACGCCCGAGGACCTCCTCCAGGCGTTGCGTCTCCGCGAGGAGGTCGAGGGGCGGGAGCGTGCAGGACATCTCGATGGCGGCGTTGAGGAATTTCGGGGAGCCGTCGGAGCAATCGACAGGTTCCGTCTCGTAAATCCTCGAGCAAAGAAACGGTCCCCGGTCCTCGTGCAGCGCGAACAACCGCCGGCGGGCGGCGCGCAGATGGTCCAACCGGTCGCCCAGATTCGATCCGAGGGCGATGCCGACCCTCATTCCAGGCCGAGCACGTCCTGCATGTCGTAGAGTCCCGGGGGGCGCCCGTGGGCCCAGCGGGCGGCGCGCAGGGCGCCTTTCGCAAAGGTGTCCCGGCTGGAGGCCTTGTGGGTCAACTCCACCCGCTCGCCGACATTGGCGCAGATGACCGTGTGGTCGCCGACGACGTCGCCCCCGCGTATGGCGTGCATGCCGATTTCGCCGGGGCGGCGCTCGCCGACCATGCCCTCGCGGCCGTGGCGGACATCGGAGTTGTAGTCGAGCCCGCGAACCTCCGCGAGAATCTCGGCGAGGCGGCGCGCGGTGCCGCTCGGCGAGTCCTTCTTGAGCCGGTGGTGCATCTCGACGACCTCGAGGTCGAAGTCGGGCCCGAGGATCTCGGCGGCCTTGCGCACGAGCCAGAAAAGCGTGTTGACGCCCACACTGAAGTTCGGCGCGAAGACGACGGGGATTTTTTTGGAAAGCTCCGCGATGCGAGCGCGGTCGGCGTCGCTGTGCCCGGTGGTGCCGATGACGAGGATTTTTCCGGCTTCGGCACAGGCCTCGGCGACGGCCACGGTGGCCTCGGCATGGGTGAAATCGATCACCGCGTCGCAACCGGGCAGCGCCGCCGCGAGGTCGTCGCCCGCGTCCAGCCCGGCGGCGAGTTCATACGACGCGGGGTCGGCCTTCGCGCAGGCGATGAGCGCCTGGCCCATGCGGCCCTTGGCGCCGTTGATCAAAACGCGGAGGGGTTTCACAGGCCGAGGCTTTCCAGGGTGCGCGCGAGTTTTTCCGCGTTGGCGTTGGACATGGGGCAGAGGGGCGGGCGGACTTCGGCGCCCGCCCGGCCGAGGCGCTGGAGCGCGAACTTGGCGGGCACGGGATTCGGTTCGATGAAAAGGTCCCGGAAAAGCGGGTAGAATTTGCGGTGGATCGCCAGGGCCTTCGCCGCCTCGCCGGCGAGAAAATGGCGGACCATCGCGGAGACTTCGGCGGGGATGATGTTCGAGGCCACGCTGATCACGCCCACGGCGCCGACCGAGAGGAACGGCAGGGTGAGCGAGTCGTCCCCGGAGAGGATCTCGAATTCGTCGGGAAGCGCGGCGCGGAGTTGGTTCACGCGCTCCACACTCCCGCCAGCCTCCTTGATGGCGACGATGTTTTTGAAATCGCGGGCCAGTCGCGCCGTGGTCTCGACGGAAATCTCGATGCCGCAGCGGCCGGGGATGCTGTAGAGGACGAGCGGGATTTTCACCGCCTCCGCGATCGCCCCGAAATGGCGGTAAAGCCCCTCGGGGCTCGGCTTGTTGTAGTAGGGGGCGACGAGGAGGGCGGAGTCGGCGCCCGCCTTTTCCGCCGAGCGCGTGAGGGCGATCGCCTCCGCCGTGGAATTCGAGCCGGTGCCCGCGATGACCCGGCATCGTCCCGCGGCCGTGCGGATGGCGGCTTCGATCACTTCGTTGTGCTCCTCGTGGTCGAGCGTGGGCGACTCGCCGGTGGTGCCGACGGGAACGATGCCGGCCACCCCTCCGGCGATCTGGTTTTCAATCAGGGCCTGAAAGGCGGGCAGGTCGAATTTTCCGTCACGAAACGGGGTGACGAGGGCTGTGTGGACTCCGGCGAATGACATGGTTGGCGGAATTCCTAGAGGGAAACGGTTCCTTCGAAAACAAAATCCGCCGGGCCCGTCAGGCGGGCCGAGGCGAAGGAGCCGTCGGCGTCCCGCGTGAAATCGACACGCATGGTGTCTCCGCCGCGCACCGTCACCAGGACGGGGGAGGGGAGGTTTTCCGCCAGGGCGTGAAGCAGCGCCGCGGCGCACACTCCGGTCCCGCAGGCCAGGGTCTCGCCCTCCACGCCGCGCTCGTAGGTGCGGAGCCGCAGTGTGCCGGGTTCGAGAACCTGCGCGAAATTCGCGTTCGTCCCCTTCGGCGCGAAGGCCTCGTGATGCCGGATCGCCCGGCCGAGCGAGTGGACGTCCACCGTTTCGACATCCGGGACGAAAACCACCGCATGGGGAACGCCGGTGTTGAGGAAGTGGATCTCCAGTGTCTGCCCGCCGATGCCGAGGGGCTGTGGCGGACGGAGCCCGGCGGGACGCCCCATGTCGAGCGAGACAAGGTCGTCCTCGAGCCGTGCGGAAATCACTCCGGCCAGGGTTTCGAACGTCACCGCGTCGGGCTTGGCGGGCATGAGCCTCGCGGCGAACCGGGCGAAACAGCGCGCGCCGTTGCCGCACATCTCGGCCTCGCCGCCGTCGGCATTGTAGTAGCGCATCCGGAAATCGGCCTCGCCGCCGGAGGGTTCGACCGCCAGCAGGCCGTCCGCCCCCACGCCGCGATGGCGGTCGCAGAGGCGCGCGATCGCCGCGCCGTCGAGGGAAAATTGGCGCGTGCGGTTGTCGATCACGACGAAATCGTTCCCCGCGCCGTTCATTTTGGTGAATCGAAGATCCATGAGGGTGTGGAGAATTAGCGGGCGGACCGCGGCGAGGCAATCCGGCTCACGGCACTCCCGTCGCCATGTCGAGGTTGTCGATCCCGTCGCTCAGGATCTCGCCGCTGATTTCGGTCTCGTAGTCCACATACTCCCGCTCCGGCACCGCGGTTTCCCCGGCGGCCAGAACGCGCGATGTCCCCGCGAAGGCGCCGAGTTTTCCGCGGATGGCGGTGGCCTGGAAGCGGCGGAGCGACTCGCGGAAGGATTTCGACTGGGCCGCGTTCGGGTAGTCGGCGGGCATGCCGTAGGCCCGCGCCCATCCCGTTTTGGCCAACTCGACGGCGAGATTTTTCGAACCGGTCAGGATCACCGCGTAGTAGCGCTTCTGCTTGGAATTTCCGCGGGCGTCCTCCCATTTGGTCAGAACCGTGAAAGGCCCCGAGAGCATTTTCTTGGTGAATTCCGTGGCCTGTTTGCCCGCCTGGAGCACGGCCGCTTCGCTTGACAGCCCGAAATCCTCCATTTGGTCCTGGATGCGCTTGGGAAACGACGCGTCGGTTTCCGCGCAATCCACGAAATACAGCCGGAAGATGTGGTTTTTCCCGTTGTGCAGAACATGGAAACTGTCTCCGTCCATGTAGGCGTCGGGGGCCAGGCGGCAGTTTTCCAGTTTCTCCCAACCGGGCGGCACGGGTTGGGCGGTGGCGGAGGCGAGGCTGATCGCCAGTGCGGCGAAAAGGCCGAGGAGCTTTGCGGGAGAGGGCATGGATTGTGTCGAAAAAAATCCCCCTTCGCCGCGGATGGCGCGGTTTTCAGGGGAGGGATGATTGCCGGCCGCGGGTGGGGCGGCTTGGCAATGTGTCGAAAGTGTAACATTCCCCCTTTCCGATCAACCGGGAAATTCCGGCCGCCACCAGACGGGAAAAAGGCTCCGCTGGCGCGGATCGAGGAACCGCCGGTCGATCAGCAGCGCCGACCCGCTGTCCTCTTCGGTCCGAATCAACCGGCCCACCGCCTGCTGGACCCGCTGCATTCCGGGAATCCGGTAGGCGTAGTCGAAGCCGCGGCCGCGGGTTTTTTCAAAATGCCCGCGCAGCAGGTCGCGCTCCAGAGACAGTCGCGGCAGACCGGTTCCCACCACGGTCACCGCCTTCAACCGTTCGCCGGGCAAATCGACCCCCTCGGAGAAAATCCCGCCGATCACGGCCAACCCCACCACGCGCGAGCCGGGTTGGAATTTTTCCAAAAAATCCCGCCGCTCCCGGTCCCGCATCGAGGCGTCCTGCGCCATCACGTCCAAAGCCGGGCCGAGTTTTTCCAACTCCCCGCGCAACGCCGCCAAGTAGCCCATCGAGGGGCAAAACACCAGATGGTTGCCGGCCACGGCCTCCGCGTGCGCGACAATGTCCCGCGCCACCGTCTCCAGCGAGGCCGAGCGCGCCTTGAACGTCACGTCCCTCGGCAGAACGCGCAGCCGCATGCGGGCCGGGTCGAACGGCGAATCGAAGGCCGCGAACTCGTCGTCCGGACCACCCCCCAGCAGGTCGCGGAAATATTCGGCCGGCGCGAGGGTCGCGGAGAAAAACACCGCGCTTCTCAAGCCCTCCAAATCCTTTTTCAAGCGCGCCGAGGGGTCCGCGCAAAATATCGAAACGCCTCCGTCGGCCGTTCGAATCGCATGGCAGTTCCCGTCGAACGCCTCCGCCGCGCGCAGCCAGTCCCGCAGCGCGAACCATGGCTCGATCCATCCCGAAAAACCCGTGCCCGGCCGGATGCCCGCCAGCACGTTTTCCAGCGCGCCCGCCGCCGCGCGGCACGCCTGGACCGCCGGAGCCGGCAATTCCTCCAAGCGGAATTTCCCGTCATGGTGGCCGGGGGCCTCTTCGGCCTGGCCGCCAGGAATCGAGCGCAAAGCCTCCACCGCCTCCGCCAGCGCGCGCCGCGCCGCCGCGCCCCCCTTCGCCCGCCCCGCGCCCCGGCCAACGGCCAATTGATCCGGCGCGAGCGAGGCCGAATGCATCTCGCGGCTTCGATCCACCAGATTGTGGGCCTCGTCCACGAGGACCACATGGTTTGCCGCGCCGCCTCCGAAATGCCGCTGCAACCGCGCGGAGGGATCGAACAGATGATTGAAATCCCCGACCACCACATCGCTCCACGAGGAGGCGTCGAGCGACAACTCGAACGGACACACGGTGTGCGCGCGCGCCACCTCCTCCACCGCCGTCCGGTCCATTGTCTCCCTGGCCAGAAGCGCCTCGACCGCGGGACGAATCCGGTCGTGATACCCCAGTGCGAACGGACACGCCCTCGGATCGCAGCCGCCCGGATCCGTGGAAAAACAAATCGTCCGCTTCGCCGTCAGCGCCACCGAGCGCAATCGCGCTCCCGCGCTCCGAAGCCCCTCGAGGGCGCCGGCGGCGGCTTGGCGTCCGGGCGTCTTCGCGGTCAGGAAAAACACGCGTCCGCCCTCCAGCATCGGCAGGGCCTTCACAGCCGGGTAGATCGTCCCCATGGTTTTGCCCAGCCCCGTTGGCGCTTCCAGAAAGAGCGTGCGTTTCTCGCGGATCGCCCGGTAAACCCGCCGCGCCAACTCGCGCTGCCCCTCCCGATAGCCCCGGAAAGGAAAACCCAGCCCCGCGACCGAATCGTCGCGAAGCCTCGTCCAGCGCGCTTGCGCGGACAGCCATTCCCTCCAGAGGCGAAGTGTTTCCTCGAGGAACCCGGCCAGCGTTTCCGCCGATTCGATAAAGGGGATCGTCGTCTCGCATCCGCCTTCCAGATCCACATGGGTCAACCGCAGCTCGACGTCCCGCCACCCGTTCCGGTGCGCCAGAATCGCCGCATAGATCCGCAACTGGGCGATGTGCAGCGGATCCGCCGTCCCGCTCCAGAAGCGGTCCACCGTCTTGATCTCCTCGACCATCGGCGGATCGCAGCCGCGTTGGAGTCCGTCCACCCGCCCCGCCAACACACATTCGACCTCCCCCTCCACGCTTCGGAACTCCACCTCCACCTCGGCCTCGTAGCCGGCGCCGCGCCGCCTTTGCACCAAACGGTGAAGACGCGTTCCCTCCGTCGCGCGGTTGGAGGCGCGGAATCCCCCCTCGCCCGCGAGATTTCCGCGGCGGTGGACAAACTCCACCATCTCGCGAATGCCGCTCCGGAAAATCCGCGCCGGCGTTTGGGAATCCCGCTCCATCCCCCGGAACCTATCATGAAGTCTCGCCAGATTCGCGACGGCTTGCTTTGGTTTTTCCATGAAACATCCACGCTCTCCCAAGGAAACCGTCGGCGGAATCGTCTATGTCGGCCGCATGATCGACAAAATCCGGCTCATGATCGCCGGCGACCTCCACCCCGAGCTCCACGCCAACCTCGGCAAGGGATTCGACGAGCGCGCCGTGGCCTTTCTCGGCGTGACCTACGACGCCCTCAGGGAACGCGTGGCGCAGGGCGGCCCGGACGCCGAGATCCTCGAGTGGTGCTTCGCCAACGGCCGACGACCGGACGACGGGCAGATCGAGATTTGGAACAGTTTCCTGGTCAAGCGCGGCTGGAACGACGACATGACCGAAACGCTGCTCCGCCGCAAAAAGGAAAGCGGCTTCGAATCCCGCGACGACATCCAGACCATTTTCCAATACATCGACGCCGACGAAGGCCGCCTGTAGCCGGGCCCCCCGTTCAAGCGTCCCGGGAGCCCCGCGGGTCGAGGCAAGTTTCCGCTTGAAAAACGCGCGGTCGGATATTCTATTTCCCGTCCCCTTCACGATCCTGAGTAGCTCAGTGGTAGAGCGGTCGGCTGTTAACCGATTGGTCGTAGGTTCGAATCCTACCTCAGGAGCCACCTTTTTCGGTCCCCCAAAAACCTCGCAGAACCGCTTGAATCCTGGCTTTCCCGGTTTCCGGAATCTTTTTCGCGGTCGTTTCCGCGGACCCGTTCCGGTGCCGCATTCGTTGGGTTTTTTGTCACCTCGTTGTTGCGAGCGGGTTCGTGGCGGGTTTTCCCGGAGTCGGATTTTCAACCTTCGCGTCCCGGCGCGCCCGAAAACCTTTCGATTGCCATGCCGCGTTCCGGTGATAGTTTCCCCGCAGTGATGGCGGGGTAGCCAAGTGGTAAGGCACGGCTCTGCAAAAGCTGCATTCGCCGGTTCGATTCCGGCCCTCGCCTCTCCTCCCCGTTCCGATCCCTGGCCGCACGGAATTTTCCGAACCTTACTCGCTTGCCATCGGATCGACGCCTATCCACTCTTCCGCCACTTCAAACCCCGCATGAAAAAAGCACTCATCACAGGCATCACCGGCCAAGACGGATCCTACCTCGCC
>CAZVPK010000082.1:0-10601 GCA_964628505.1 uncultured Chthoniobacter sp. | reverse complement strand
CGATCGAGTTGACATCCACCTCGCCGGATTTGGCGATGATGGCGAAGGTGATCATCACGCCAACAACGGTGCCGAGGAGGCCGACATAGGGACCGCCCGCGATACTGACGGTGAGATAGACGATGCCTTTGTTCAGGCGGTGCTGCTCGTGAACGAGAGCGGCATCCAGCGCGGCCCGGATGGCTTGGATGGAGCGGGCGGAGAGGCCTTGGCCCTTGTTTTTTCCGAAGCCGAGGCGGTGGCGGATTTCCTCCGAGCCGACATGGTAGACATGGTAGAGGGGGGAGTCGGCCAAAAGGGCGAGGGTTTTCGCGCCGAGTTTGCCGCCAAAGGATTTCGCGGCCTCGGGGTTGTCGAGGTCCATGGCGGTGAGGTCCGTGGCGACATCGCGCCAGAGTTTTTGGAAGGAGGCGTTGCCTTTTTCCATTTTTCCGAGGCGGACGAATTTCACGAAGGCCACGGTCCATCCGGCAATCATCATGACCACGCAAACGGCCACGGCGATCCAGCCGTCGAACATCATGTTGTTGGCGATGTCGCCGAAAAGCATCACATGCTCGAGGGCGCCGCCGTGTCCACCGCCCGCGCCGCCCTCGGCGGTTTGGGTGGAGAGGAGCTTGGTGCTGGCGTCGTTGCCCGCCTGGCCCGCATAGGCCAGTTGGACCCAGCCGGGTGGGCGGGCGGTTTTGGAGAGGACGAATTCGTCCATCTCGCCGACGAGGCCGTTTTTTCCGGAGGAGTCCGCGCCGAGCGTGGCCTCGCCGCTCAGGGCGGGCATGGCGGCGGGCAGGGTGGCGTATTCCTTGCCATCGACAAAAAGTTTGGTGTCGGTGCCATCGGAGACAACGGCGAGGTGTTTCCAGACATTCGGCGGCAGGGCTTCGCCGGGCGTGGATTTCAACGATCCGATGGCCAGAACGGGGGCGCCGTCCTGGAATTCCACGGCGAACCGCGACCCCTCCGCGCTCCAGTCGAAGAGGACACCCTTCGGATTGATGGTGGTTTGTTTGAGCCAAAGGGAGAGCGTGAAGGGATCGCCGGCTTGCGTGGAGAAGGAATCGGACGCCGGGATTTTGATGGCGGTGTTGCCGAGGAGGCGCATGCCGGGGCCGATGAGCGAGCCTTCGGAAAGGGTGCCGCCGGTGGAGGCGTTGTTTTTGTTTTTGCTGCTGTCGGAGGGAATTGGTCCGGTGAAGCTGTAGGCGAGAATCGTCGAATCGTCGTAGGCGGCCAGCGGGTCGGCGGCCTGCTCGGCGGTGATTTCCGGGTTGCCGCTGTAGAGCCAGAATTTGGTTTGGGCTTTGTTTTGAACATCGGGGATGCGGATCCACACGAAGGCCTCGTTCATGAGGGCGTCCCACTTTTCCACGCGGTGCTCGAAGACGGTTTTGTCGTCGTCGGAGACGAAACGGAGGTCGGTGCCATCTTCCTTGGCGAGGGAGAAGTCGAAATTCCCGGAGTGGAGGCGGAGGAGGAGGAGCGAGTCGCCGGCGGTGTCGCCGATTTCAAACCCGTCTTGGGTGGTATCCAGAACAAGCGGTGTGCGGGCGCTCCAGGCCTTGTCCCACCAGGCCGAGGCGTTGAGCGCGGCGAGGAGCAGCAGGGTCGCCGACAGGGAAATGGTTTTCAGAGAGCGTGGAGTTTTCATCATGTGGTTCAGAAATCCGCGGAGAGGCGGAAGGTGAAGAGGGGCGAGCCCGCTTCGGAGGGTTCCTGCGTGATTTGCGGGACCCCGACGAGGAATTCGCCGTTGAGGTGGCCGACGAGGCGGATGCTCGTTCCGATGCCGTAGCTCCAGAGGGTGAACGAGGATTCCTGTTCCGGCAGGGGATCGTTGAGCATCGCGTAGCCGGCATCGACGAAGACAAAGAAGCGCCACTCGTTGCCTTCGGGCAGCCAGGCGAGGAGGGAGGGGGTTTGGAATTGCAGGGTGCCGCAGACCGCGTTGTCGCCGACGACCACGGACTCGAGGTAGCCGCGAACGGTGTTGAGTCCGCCGAGGCTGAATTGCTCGGTGTCGACAAGCGGATTGGCCGTGGCCTGGCCTTGGACGGCGGCGAGGAGTTGGAAATCCCAGGGGAGGTTCTGTGTGTGGTCGATGCCGCCGCGGAAGTAGAAAAAGTTCGCGCTGGAATTGTAGCGGCGGTTGTCGAATTCCACGGCCTCTTGCTCGCTGGTGCCGCGGAAGGAAAAGGTGATGCCCGCCGAGAGACCGGTTTCGTAGTGTTTCCCGATCGAGTTCGCGTTGTAGCTGGCGGAGAACGGCCAGTAATTGAGCGGGGAGGAGATGGTCTGGTTGCCGACGACGAGGTCCTGCGTGAAGGTCTTGTAGTCCAAGCCCAGGCTGGCGGAGTGGTAGAAGCCTTTTTTGGGCGGGAGATTGAAAAGCAAACGGCCGCCGTAGATCTCGCCGTTGCCGAGCGAGTCGGTTCCTCCGAGCGTGGAGACCTCGGAGTTTTGCCGGGTGGCCTGAAGCATGAGTGCGGCCCAATCGATGGCCTCGGTTCTCGCGATGTAGTAGCCGGAGTAAACGAGCGCATCGCTCGGGCGTTGCGGGGCGATTTGGAATGCCGCGCCGATCGTGTGGCCGAGTTGCCAGAGATTGTCGTAGCGCAGGGCGGCGTCGAGGCGGAGCGGGGTGGTGTTCGGACTGTAGCGGTTGTTGAGTTCGACCGAGCCATGGAGGGGAAACTTGTCCTTCACGGTGAGCTCCACATCCACAGTGCCGGGGTTTTTTCCCGGGGCGAGGGAGGGTGTGATTTGCAGGTCGCCGTTTTGGTTCAGTGCGATGATGTCGCGTTGGACATCGTTGAAGTTCGGCACGGCCCCTTCGGCCAGGGAGGGGGCCATGCGCTTGATTTTTTCGATGTCGAAAAACCGGGAGCCTTTGACGCGGAGACGGCCGACCGGTGCTTCGGTGACTCTTAGGACGATCACTCCGGATTGCACGCCTTGGGGCGGGACGGAGACGGACACCGTTTGGTAGCCCTCGTCATGGTAGGCCTTTTCCAAGGCGGTGCGGGCGTTTTCCACATCCTCCGGAGTCCGGCCGGGGCCGAGATGGTTGTAGACCGCCTTGTCCACGGAATCGCGTGACAGGGTTTTCGAGCCGACGATGCGGTATTCGCGGATGGGAAACGTAGCGGGAGGCTCGGCATCGACGAACGGCGGGGGATTTTCGAATGCACTGTCCGCCGCGGACGATCCCTGACGGGCCGAGGCAGAGGCGGCCAGAGTGATCAGAATGGCCAGAATGGCATGAAAAATGTGTTTCGCCCGAGGCATCGAAACGAGGCAGGGCATCATTCAGACCGAGAGGTGGCAAACCGTGGAATGTTACAAATTCGTCACAGAGCGACCGGGTCGCGTGGAGCCCGGTTCTTGCCCGACGGGCAACCGCGAAGTTCTTTCGCGCCGGGACAATCAGGTTGCGGCGTTTTGTCCGGTTCCGCTATGAATTTTCGAAGTCCGGTTTGATTTGATCCGATGTTTCGTCCCGCTCCCGCCATTCTTCACACGCGTTCCGGAATGCCTTCGCGCTTCTGGCCGATCGCGATGGTTTGGGCGCTGTTGTTGGTGTGCGCGGCGATTCTGGGCACCGCCGCTCAATTCCTCGGGCCGCAGGCGATTCCCTGGACGGAGCGGCATTCGCAGCGGATCGAGGTCCGGGCGATGCAGGCGGGACTGACGATTGTCGATGTGGAAAACGCCCGCGCGATTCTCGAGGCGGGGGAGTATCTGGTGTTCGACGCCCGGCGCGCGTCGGAGTTCGACGCCGGCCATTTGCCGGGCGCGGTTTCGTTTCCGTATGAATCGCGCGAGGAGGGCTACAATGAAATGGCGGCGCTTTTGCCTCCCGCCCAGCCGGTGATGGTCTATTGCTCGGGGCGCGAGTGCGACGACGCGCTGCTTCTCGGGGAGTTTCTCAAAAACCAGGGCAGCCAGGAGGTCGCGCTGTTTTTGGAGGGAACGGCCGGTTGGAAGGAGGCGGGTTTGACGCTCGAATGAACGCCGCGCCCGATTCCCGCAGCCCGGTTTGGATCGTCCTCGAGTGGGTGTCGTGCCTCGTGCTGGCCGGCGTTTTTGTCGCCGCGGCCTTTCCCAAAATCGCCTCGCCCGGCCTGTTCGCGCTCGCGGTCTATCAATACGGGATTCTTCCCGACGCCATGGTGAACCTGGTGGCGATTTATTTGCCGTGGCTGGAAATATCGTGCGCGGCGGCGTTGGTGGTGCTGCCGCCCGCCCGCCGCGGGGCTCTGTTGCTGGTGGCGGGAATGCTTGTGGCCTTCACGCTGGCGTTGGCCTTGACCGTCCTTCGCGGCGAACCCGTGCCCTGCGGATGCTTCGGCGACGCGGAAAACTCGCCCTCCGCGTTGACCGCGATGGCGCGCAACATCGGTCTGCTCGCTCTTGCCGCGCTGGGGTTGCGGGCGACGCGGTAGGTGTTCTTTTCTGTGACGAAATTGTTGCGAAACTTCCATTGCGCGAGGCGGCGATCGGGTTACCTTGGCATTGTCTTTCAACCAATGGGGGGTTGAAACGCGGGCGGGGGTTGGGGAACCTCCGCCCGCAAATCCCCGCCGCTCGGAGCTTGCGGCGGAGTCGATCAGGGTCATATTTCTTGCATCCGGCCATGAGGCACCAAATCTTCCCAGACCTGTCGTTTTCCCGGGGGCATAGCTCAACGGTTAGAGCAGGCGGCTCATAACCGCTTGGTTGTCGGTTCGAATCCGGCTGCCCCCACTTTTCTCCCATGATCAAAATCCCCGGCGTCCTGGTTCTTCTGATTGGAGGGTTTGTTTTGTTCCTTTTCCTATCGGAGGAGGATTTCTCGACGGATCCGCGCAAGGATTCGCGTTCGGGGCACGGGCGACTCGAGCCGGCCGCGTCAGCCCTGGAACACCGGCCGGGCGCTCCCAGGCGTCATGATGAATCCGGACGCAACCTGGCCTTTCGCGAGCGGACCTTCGAGCAGGATGAACTTCGGCGGATTCAAACGGCCCGAGCCGGTGACAGGTTGAATCTCGATTTTTTCTCCGGCGCCCGCTTCCTTGTCGAGGTCGGCTGGCGACAAGAGGATTCCGGCGGAGTGCGGCTGGCTGGAAAATGGAACGGGGTAGGGGAGGGGGATCGGTTCTTTTTTGCCTCCACGGAGGCCGGCGGACGCCTGTTGCTGGAAATTCCGTCCCGCAATCTCGCCTATGAAGTCGAGTGGTCCGCAGGCGAGGCCGCGGTGGCCAGGGAGTGGCTTTTCTCCGATGTGGCCTGCGCCGTGCCCGCCAATTCCGGAGCCTCGCTGGGGATTCCGCCTCCGAGGGACGAGCCTTTGCGCGTCGCGTCGCTCGAGCCGATCGCCCCCGGCGAGGTTCCGATTTTGAATACCCGCCCGGGCGCGCCCGATGTGATCTACATGGATTTCGACGGGGAGACCGTGAGTGGAACGGCGTGGGACTACGGCAACACGATTGTCGCCCCGCCCGCCAGGCTGACCGCCTCGCAGATCCGCGAGGTCGTCGCCCGCATGCAGCGCGATTTCGAGGGATTCGACGTCAACATCACCACCCAGCGGAGCGTTCACGACGCCACCCCCATGAACAGCCGCACCCACTGCATCGTGACCTCGAACACCCAGGCCGCCCCCGGAGCCGGCGGCGTCGCCTATGTCGGCAGCTTCAGCGACGGTATTTACGACGACTGGAAGATCTGCTGGGTTTTCGCGGACACCTCGGCGAAGGATTGCGCGGAGGCGGCCTCGCACGAGGTCGGGCACACGCTCGGGTTGCGCCACCACGGCCGGGTCGCCTCGGGCGCGGAGCCCGCCGAGGGCTATTACGAGGGCCATGGAAGCGGCGCGACCGGTTGGGCTCCGTTGATGGGAGTCGGCTACTACCGGCAACTCACGCAATGGAGCCGGGGCGAATACTTCCGGGCCAACAACGCCTCGCAAAACGACCTCGAGGTGATGACCCGTCCGGAGATGCTTTCGTATGCGGCGGACACCACGGGAAATTCCGCCGCCACCGCGCAGGCGGTTTCCGGCGACCGGGCGGACGGTTCGATCGAGCGCACCGGCGATGTCGATTTTTTCCGTGTTCAACTGGCCGCAGGCAACCACACGATCCATCTCCTGCCGGCCGCCCACACGAATCTCGACGCCGAGTTGGCGGTTCTGAATTCCAGCAACGCCACGATCGCCCTCGCCAATCCCCCCGATCAAACCGGGGCGTCGGCGACATTTTTCCTCTCCGCCAACCAAACCGTCCACCTGCGCGTCGCGGGTGTGGGCAAAGGCGATCCGCTCGGCACCGGCTATTCGAACTATGGAAGCCTCGGCGCCTACTCGCTCACCGGATTCGGCAACCAGCAACAACCTCCCTCCGCGCCCGTCGGGGTGGCCACCGAGAGGATTTCCGGAACGCAAATCCGGGTCTCCTGGATGCCCAATCCCTCCGCCACCACCTATTCGATTTATCGCAACGGCACACTCATCGGCACGACCGCTGACCATGAATTCCTCGACACCTCCGCCACGCCCGGCACCGAAACCTCCTACTCCGTCATCGCCACAAACACGTTCGGTTCGAGCCCGGCCTCCGAATCCACGGTGGTCGTCACGCCGGCCGCCGACGAGTTCATTATGGACGGCTCGACGGACTTCGGCGGCTATCTATTGGACAGCCCGGGAATGACGATCCATGCGGCCGTGCGGGGCAACCGCCTGTATGTCTCCACCTGGTCGCCCGGCGACAACGGGTCCGGATTCGGCAGCGACCACTTCCTGTTGCTGAGCGACTCGCTGCTGCAGTCCGCCACGACGCCCGCGCCCTGGGCGAAGGCGGGCCGGCTTGCGATTCCTGCAAACAAGCCGTATCTGGCCGGCGAGAGCGGCACCACCTACGCGGGATGGTTCAACGCCCCGCCAAGTTCCACTCTCGCCAAGTCCCCCCTCAACTCCGGCGCGCTCGAGGGCTCGATCGATCTCGTCGCGGCTTTCGGGTCCGTTCCGCAAAACATCTACATCGCTTCCGTGGCTTACGGAACAAACGACGGCAACGGCATCAACAGCCAAGCCCCCGGGACCAAGGACGACAACGATCTCGGGCCCTCCGAGTTTCTTCGCATTCCCGTCGACTCGATTCGCGACCGCGCGCTGAATGGAACCTTCGACATTCTGGATCCGGCCCGGTCGTTCCGCGTGAAAACCATTTCCCACGATGGCCAATCGCGTCCTGTTTTGGCGTGGGATGTCCAACCGGGAAGAAGGTTTTTTGTTTATGGCGCCGGGAATCTCGCGACAGGTCCCTGGACCCTTCTGAATCCGGGCGGCTGGAACGCCGACCCCGGCCAGTGGGAGATGATCTTCACCGACGCCGAAACTCCGGCCGGTGCCCGGCGCTTCTATCGCGTGGAGTGGTAGTCGTCAGCCCTCGCCTCTCGCCAACTCCCCGCAGTGGGCGGCGAAGCCGGCTCCGAAGGCGGTGAGCCAAAGGCGGCGGGAATCGGGATAATCCTCGAGCGATTTTTCCAGGGCCGCCAGCACGCAGGGGCTGCTGATGTTTCCAAAACGGCGGAGGACGTCCCGCGTTTCGTCGAGCCTCCAGCCGGGAATGCCTTGTTCGATGGCCTCGATCACATCGCGCCCCCCGGTGTGGGCGAGGAGGCGGTCGGGATCCGCGGCGCGTTTCCCGAAGAGTTGCGCCACGGCCTCGGCGGCCAGGCCGGGGACATCGCGGTGAAGCTGGTTTTTCAGGCGGCCGTCGGCATTGACGAAGCGGATTTTTTCACGGTGGCGCGGTTGGTGGAGGGTTTGGAAATTTTGAAACCGGAATTGATCGCCGAGGTCCTCGCTTTTCCAAATCGCCGCGGCGGCTCCGTCGCCGAAAAGACAGAGGCTCACGAGCACGCCGGGCTCGTCGTTCAGGTAAAAAGCCGCCGAGGAAATTTCCACCGCCACGGTGGCGACGACGGCATCGGGATTCGCGGCGAGATGCCCGCGAGCGGCCTCCAGCAGCGGCAGGGCGGCTCCGCATCCGAGGCCGAGAAGGTCCTGAAGAAAGACGTTCGGCCGCAGGCCGAGGAGTTCGGCAATGTAACTGCTCGGGCCGGGACACAAATAGCCGGTGCAACTGCATACCAGCAGGGCGTCCAGCGAGGCGGGGGCGATCGAGGCGCGCTCGCAGGCGCGCCGCAGCGCCTCGGCGGCAAGCCTCGGGGCATGACGCTCGAAGACGGCGTGCAAACCGCCGGCGCCGAGTCGGAAAAGACCGGCGAGGTCGGGCTCGCAAAACCTCCGGGTTTCGATGCCCGAATCGCCGCCGAGAATTTTTTCCAAAATCCCGCGGGAGCGCTCGCGGAGGGGTTCCATGGCCCCCGAGCGTTTCAACACGTCCAGCAAGTCCGGTTGCCGGAACTCGTGGGGCGGAAACGCGGTGGCGACGGAGCGGAGAAACATCAGCGAACGCTCCGCAGGAGGGTTTCGAAAGGAATCCACCCGCGATGCCCCAGCGAGGAGGCGAGCCGGTGGCCGAGCGGCGTGGTGAGAATCCAATGCATGGCCGACGAGGCGGCCAGACGCTTGCGGAAGCGCCGGCGCTGGGATCCGGAGCATGCGGTGGCGGCCTCGGCCCACGAGAGGTTCCCCCTGCAAAACTCCAGCGCCGGCTCCAGGGCGCATGCCGCCGACTCGAAGGCCATGCTCATCCCGTTTCCGGTGAAGGGTGGAATCATGTTCGCGGCGTCGCCGATCGAAAACTCCGGTCCGGCCTGGCGGCCGGTTGCGAAACCCGCCACTCCGCAGAAGCTCTTATCATCGAGTTCCGCGGACTCCAGCCGGCCGGCGAGGGATGACAGCCCCGCGCCGCGGAGCGCCTCGAGGAGCAAGGCCGGACCCTTGGCCGGGCGGAGGGTTTTTTTTCGAAACAAACCGCAAACATTCACGCGGCCGTCCTCGATCCTTGCCAGTCCCGCGTAGCCGCCCGGACCCGAGAACATTTCCAGGTCGGCATCGGGTTCGAGCCCGCGCGCATGGCACTTGAGACCGATCCACGGGCTTTCGCGTTTCGGGCGTCCGGCGGCCCAGACGACTCCCTTGCCCGGCGGGATGCGCGATCCGGTGTGCAGGCGGCCGCCGAGGGCCTGGAATTTTTCGCTCAATCTCCTGTCCAGCAGCCAGCGCGAAATTCCCAGTCCGCGGACGCCCGGCGATCCGATGCGGCGTGCGCCGGCACTCCAGAGAGCGGACTCGAGTTTCCTGGCCTCCCCGAGGCAGTCGCCGATGCCGAGACGGTCGAGGGTGGATGGCTCCACACCGCTGAGGAATTCGCCGCAGACCCTGTGGCGCGGGTAGGCCAGCGCCTCGTGGAGTTCGACCTCGACGCCGCGCCGGCGCAGTCCGATGCCGAGAGCCAGGCCGGCCAATCCTCCCCCTGCGATGGCGATGCGGTTTTTCACCGCCGCGGAAATTAGCATGCCCCGGACGCCGCGCCAGCGGGAACGCTCAGTGCCGCCTCAACGCGCAAAACCGGACACCGCCTCGCCAGGTTGTTTTTTCGCTCACGCGCCAGGCCGCCCGATCGAGTCCCAGATATCGCGCCAGCTCGCCGGGCAGGAATCCCGCCCGGATGCTGGCGGGCATGTCGTGGCGCGTGACCTCGCCCGCCAGCGGGGAGGCGATGGCCGAGAAGCCCAGCGAAATCCGGCTTCTCAGCGGTTCGCAAAAAACCAGCGCCCGGAATTCCCGCAGCCGCCGCCCGAGTTCCTCCAGCGCCGCGGCCTGGAAATGGTGGAGGATCAGGCTTCCCGCGCAAACTCCGCCGCGCACCGTCTCCAGGGTCCTGAAAAAATCCCCCCGCACCCAATCCACGCCCGGATCCAGATGCGGCGGGCGATCCGAAAGGTCCAATCCGAATATCCTCCGTTCCGGAAACCGGGAGCGGAGTTTCGAGCACAGTCGACCGCCACCCGCTCCGATTTCCACAAGGGGGCCTTCGATGCCCTCCAGCGTCCGGATTTTTCCGAGGATCCAGCGTGTGTTTCCCATGAAGGCGTCCACCAGAATCAAATCCCTGCGGCTTCGTTCGGCCCCGGGGTCTCCGGCCGGGAGAGAATCCAGAATCTCGGGAACCACAATCCGCGCCATGGGTTTCATGGATGCCCACGCTATCGGCGACCTGAAAAAAATCCAACGCCGCACCGGGGCGGCGCTCCCGCTTTTGGAAATGCTTGCCCGCGGCGGCGGGCGGAGTTCTATTGCTCCCGGACGCGCCGTCGGTCCGACCGGGCAGTTAGCTCAGCGGTAGAGCGGTAGTTTTACACACTATTGGTCGGGGGTTCGATCCCCTCACTGCCCATTTCCCCGCCGTTCGGGCTCGTCGTATTTTTTTTATCACCGGGGTTGACAAATCGGCCGCACTTATTCACAACCGCAACCTGCTTCCGCAATCGGTCACTCTTCACACCCTCGGAATGAACCACACACCCGATTTTCGAAAATTCAGCGCCGGAGTCCTCGCGTTGACCATGGTCTTCACGATTTCGGCCGGCGCGACCGCCCAGACCGTCCTCACCGTCCGCGAGGCGGAGTTCCGCAACCGCTGGACCGG
>CAZVPK010000081.1:7982-11167 GCA_964628505.1 uncultured Chthoniobacter sp. | reverse complement strand
AGGCGTGTTAGCGCAAGCCGCCCCGGCCCTGACCAGCAGGGCCCTCCTGGCGTTTTGTGAAAATGGGAGATTTAAGGTCTTCGGGATGGCCATCGAATTTCCCGGCGCGCGCAGAATCTTCCACCCTCCCTCGGCGCGGTGACCGGACATCGTTTCGGCGATGTGCCTATTTGCCGATGCAGAAGCGGCTGAAGATTTCGCCGAGGATGTCCTCGGTGTCGGCGTTGCCGACAATGCGGCCCAGGAAATCCAAGGCGGCGCGGAGTTCGATGGCGGTCAGTTCGGGCGGTTCGTTCGTTCGGACCAGCGCGGCGGCGGATTCGAGGGCGGCGCGCGCGGATTCGAGGAGGGCTTTGTGGCGGGCGTTGATGGCGGCGAGGGACTGGCCGGAGGAGAGATGACGGATCCCGGCGGCTTCGACCATGGCGTCGAGGAGATGCTCGAATCCGCTGCCGGTGTGGCAGGAGACGGGAATGGCGTTTGGCTGGAGGGCAGGGCAGGGGAGGTCGGATTTGTTGGCGACGAGGATTTCGTTTTCGCGCAGGGCGGCGGGGATTTTTTCCGAGGAGGCGTCGAAGACGTGCAGGACGAGGTCGGCGTTTTCGAGGGCGCGTTCGGTGCGGGCGACGCCTTCGCGCTCGACGGGGTCGGAGGTTTCACGCAGGCCGGCGGTGTCGGTGAGGCGGTAGAGAATGCCGCGCAGGCAGGCGGTTTCCTCGATGGTGTCGCGGGTGGTGCCGGGGATTTCGCTCACGATCGCGCGGTCCATGCCGAGAAGGCGGTTGAGGAGGCTGGATTTTCCGGCGTTGGGTTTTCCGGCGATGGCGACGCGCACGCCTTCGCGAAGGATGCGGCCTTCGTCGGCGGTGGCGAGGAGGGCGGTGGTGCGGGCGAGGAGGGTTTGGATTTTTTCGAGGAGATGTTGGCCGGTGGCGGGGTCGATGCCTTCCTCGGGAAAATCGATGAAGGCTTCGAGGTGGGCGACGGTTTCGAGGGCGGAATCGCGCAGCGAGAGGATTTCGGAGCCGAGGCGTCCCTCGAGTTGCTGGGCGGCGGCGCGGAGGGCGAGGGGAGTGCGGGCGCGGATGATGTCCATGATCGCCTCGGCGCGGGTGAGGTCGATCTTGCCGTTGAAGAAGGCGCGCTGGGAAAACTCGCCGGGTTCGGCGGCGCGGGCTCCGTGGCGGAGGACGAGTTCGAGGATTTTTGCGGAGAGGAGGATTCCGCCGTGGCAGGAGATTTCGGCCATGTCCTCTCCGGTGAAACTCGCGGGGGCGCGGTAGGTGGTGACGAGGACTTGGTCGATGGGTTCGCCGGCGTCGTGGATTTTTCCGTAGGTTGCGCGGCGGGGTTCGAGGCTCGCGGAGGCGGATTGAAAAACGCGGCCGAGGATTTTGTGGGAATCGGGTCCGGAGATGCGAACCATCGCGATGGCGCCTTCGCCCGGCGGGGTGGCGAGGGCGGCGATGGTTTCCTCGAAGGCCGCCATCAGGCCGGAACGAGTTCGCCTTTTTTCAAGAGGCCTTCCTGCTCGAGGGCGCGGAGGTTTTCGATGAAGGCGCGGTTTTGCTCCATGGTTCCCACCGAGACGCGAATCCACCCGGGGAGCTTGTAGCTGCGCATGGCGCGGACGATGAGGCCGCGGCGGAGGAGGGCTTGGAACACGGCGTCGCCGTCGCCGACATGGACGAGGACGAAATTCGCGGCGCTGGGGACGAAGGTGAGTCCCATGGCGGTGAATTCGGCTTGGAGGTAGTCGCGGCCTTCGTGGGTGAGCTCGCGGGTGCGGCGCATGTGGTCCTCGTCGGCGAGTCCCGCGAGCGCGCCGGCCTGGGCGATGCCGTTCGCGTTGAAAGGCTGGCGGGTTTTTTGGAGAACCTCGGCGACGCGGGCGGGGGCGAGGCCGTAGCCGATGCGGAGGTTCGCGAGGCCCTGGATTTTCGAAAAGGTTCGCATGACGACGACGTTCCGGTTTTCACGGACATAGCGGAGGACGTCGGGCGGGTTGTCGAGGAACTCGTGGTAGGCCTCGTCGAAAATCACGAGCACATGGTCGGGAACCCGCTCCATGAACCGGTCGATCGCCTCCTGCCCCACCATGGTGCCGGTGGGGTTGTTGGGATTCGCGATGAAGACCTGGCGGGTTCGAGGCGTGATGGCGGCAAGCATCGCGTCCAGGTCGTGGGTGAAATTCGGGTCGGGGACTTCGACGGTGGTCGCGCCGAAGAGTTGCGCCATGAGTGTGTAAACGGCGAAGGCGTGGCCGGCGGTGACGACCTCGTCTCCGGGCTTGAGAAAGGCGTGGCCGATGAATTCGATGATTTCATTCGAGCCGTTGCCGAGGATGACGTTCGCGCGCTCGAGTCCGAGTTTTTCAGCGATTGCGTTGCGCAAGGCCCAGCCGCCGCCGTCGGGGTAGAAATGGGAGCGCTCCAGCGTTTCACGCATCGCTTGAATGGCGAGGGGCGAGGGGCCGAGCGGGTTTTCGTTCGAGGCGAGCTTGATGATTTGGGAAGGCTTGAGGCCCATTTCGCGGGCGAGTTCCTCGACGGGCTTGCCGGGTTCGTAGGCCACGAGGTTCAGGACATGCGGGTGCGCGGTCGATTCCATTTCGGGGTAGGAGGGAACACGATCCGGCGAAAACTTCAATGAACATTGGATTCCCGCGGCGGTTGGGGATATTTCAGCGGCGACATGCCTGTTGTTGAAACCCTCGCCCCGATTCTCCTGATCGTTCTGCTCGGCGTGGGATTGGCCCGGGCGGGGTTCGTGGGCGGGGAGGCGATGGGTGGGATGAACCGGCTGGTTTTCTGGGTTCTGCTGCCGGCGTCGTTGTTCCGGTTGGCCGCGAAAAACGGCGACAACGGACCGGAGAGTGTCGGGATCGCGGCGGTGTTGTTGATTGCGAGTTTCGTGGTGGCGATCGCGGGGTGGGTGGTGTCGGCGGCGATGAGATTGCCGAGAAGTTCGCACGGCGCCCTGTCGCAAAGCGCCTTTCGGGGCAATCTCGCGTTCGTGGGGATTCCGGTTTTGTCGTATGCGCTCGAGGGAACGCCGCGGGCCGGGGAGAGGTTGGCGACGGCGGCGGTGGCCATGGTGGTTTTGATCGCGGCATGGAATCTGATGGCGGTGGTGGTGCTGCAGGCGGGGCGCGGGGAATTTTCGATGCGATCGCTCGGGCCGGG
>CAZVPK010000081.1:0-7882 GCA_964628505.1 uncultured Chthoniobacter sp. | reverse complement strand
CTTTTGATCGCGATGGTTTTCGCGGCCTGCCCGGTGGCGGCGTCGGCGTTCATCATGGCGCGGCAGATGGAATCCGACGAGGCGCTGGCGAGCGGGGCGATTGTGATGAGCACGATTTGTTCCGGGCCGGTGCTGGCGGCGGTGCTTTGGAGTTCGAGATGAGTTTTCGAGCGGTCGTCGTCCTGCCGAGCTTCAACAGCGGCCCGCAATTGGCGGGGACGCTGAAGGCCGCTCTGGCCGAGCATCCCGAGGTGTGGGTGGTGGTGGATGGAAGCACCGATGGAAGCGACCGGGAGGCGGAGGCGCTCGGCTTGGCGGGAGCGGAATTTTTGAGGCTGGAAAAAAATTCGGGCAAGGGCGGGGCGATGCTGGCGGCCTTTCGGGAAGCGGCGCGCCGGGGCGCGACCCATCTTCTCGCGATGGATGCCGACGGCCAGCATCCGGCGGAAAAAATCCGGCCGTTTTTGGAACTGGGTCGAAACCATCCCGCGGCGTGCGTGTGCGGCGTGCCTGTGTTCGGCTCCGACGCCCCAATGGAGCGGGTGAGGGGACGCCTGGTGGGGAATTCGTTTGCGCAGGTGGAGGCCGTCGGCCTTGGTCCCCGGGACTCGCTTTTCGGGTTTCGACTTTATCCGGTGGAGGCCTCGTTGCGCATCATGGAGCGGACATGGTGGGCGAGGCGGTTTGATTTCGACACGGTGCTGGGGGTGCGACTCGCCTGGACCGGCGTGCCGTTTCTGAACGTGCCGGTGCCTGTGGTGTATCCGCCGCGGAGTTCGGGCGGGGTGACGCATTTCCGCTATGTTCGCGACAACCTGTTGCTGGCCGCGGCGCACGCGCGTTTGCTCCTGGAATGGCCGTTCCGTCTGCCTGGATTAATGGCGCGGCGTCAGGCCGGCTTGCGCATGAGCCAGTAGATTTCGCCCGGCCAGCCGGGAAACAGGCGGCCCCAGGCGATGTTGAATCGCATCCACGCCGCGGAATTTTCGAGTGCGCTGCCCTTGCTTCGCATGAGGAACGCGCCGCTCACGAATTCCGCCTCGAGGCCCGCCTGCGCGGCCATGCGGCGGACGCGGGCGGGGGAGAAGACGCTCACGTGGCCCATCGGTTTCGCGGTTTTGCGGACCTGCTTTTCGCGGAATCCCGCCAGGGGGCCTGGAACGACGGGAAAGCCGCCGATCAAGGATCCGCCGGGGCGGATGGCGGCGGCGATTTTTTTCAAAACCTTCTCCGGCTCGAAAAGGTGCTCGAGCACGTGGAGCAGGATGGCGGTGTCGTATTCGCGCCGCAGCGAGAAGGAGGCATCCTCGAGATTCGCCTCCTGAAAGTCGGTGTAGCCGGCCTTCTCGAGACGCTCGCGAAGCATCACGGCATCGACGGCGGTCCAGCAACCGAGTTCGATGCGGGCGGGGGCGGATTTGACGAACTCGAGCATCTGGCCCACGTGGACGCCGATCTCGGCCACATCGATCGGGCGGCCGAGGCGTTCGCTTTCCTCCCGGAGGAGATGGTAGCCGAACCAGTAGCGGAGCAGGCGGATCGGGTAGCGGACGCTTTTGGCCTCCTTGGTCATGCCGAAATCCTTCGAGCGGACGACTTGGTTTTCAGCCAGAAAATCGATGTCCCAATCGGACGAGGAGTAGGTTTTCAAGAGCGCGGATCATGGGTTTTTCAGGGCGTCCGGGTCAAGCAGGCGCTCCCGCCGCTCTTGATCGGGGCATGGGTGGCGGCTAGGGTTTGCACCCCAATGAAACCGGTCACGATCTACGACACCACGCTGCGCGACGGCACGCAGGGAACGGGAATTTCCTTTTCGATTCTCGACAAGATTCGCGTCGCCCAGCGGTTGGACGCGTTTGGCGTGGACTACATCGAGGGCGGATGGCCGGGATCGAATCCGCGCGATGCGGCGTTTTTCAGCGAGGCCGCCAAGGTGGAGTGGAAAAACGCGAAGATCGCCGCTTTTGGAAGCACGCGACGCGGGGGAATCGCGGTGGACGCCGATGCGCAGGTGCGAATGCTTTTGGAGGCGAAAACCCCGGTCGTCACCATCGTCGGCAAAACCTGGCTTCTGCACGTCACCGAGGTTCTCAATGTGGCCGCCGACGAGAATCTCGCGATGATCGCCGACACGGTGGCGTTTCTCAAAAAAAACGGGCGCGAGGTTTTTTACGACGCCGAGCATTTTTTCGACAGTTACAAGGACGATCCCGATTACTCGCTGGCCACCTTGAGAGCCGCGCGGGATGCGGGTGCGGACGTGTTGGTGCTTTGCGACACGAATGGAGGCTCGCTCCCCGAGGAGGTTGGCCGCATCACGGCCGAGGTGGTTGCGGATTTGAAATGTCCGGTCGGCATCCACACTCACAACGACTGCGGCCTTGGCGTGGCGAACGCGCTGTCGGCGGTTCGCGCTGGGGCCTGTCAGGTCCAGGGAACGATCAACGGCTACGGCGAGCGCGTGGGAAATTGCAACCTCACCACCACGATTCCCACGTTGCAGGTGAAGATGGGCCTGCCCTGCGTGCCCGATCTCGCGCAGTTGCGCGAGGTTTCCCGCTTCGTCGACGAACTTGCGAATGTGCCGCAGGACATCCGGGCCCCCTATGTCGGTCCCGCCGCGTTCACCCACAAGGGCGGGTTGCATGTTCACGCCGTCCAGAAAATCGCGCGCAGTTACGAACACATGGATCCGACCCTGGTTGGAAATTCCCAGACGATCCTCGTCTCCGACATGTCCGGCCAGAGCAACATCCTCGCGAAGGCCGCCGAGTTGGGATTCCAGTTCCAAAAAGGCTCGCCGGAGGTTTCGGCCATTCTGAAAAAGGTCAAGGAGACCGAGGCGCTCGGCTACGAGTTCGAGGCGGCTGATGCATCATTCGATCTCCTGATCCGCCGCACGCTCGGCCGCCCCACGCGTCTTTTCGACCTCAAGGAATACCACTGTTCGTTCCGCCAATCGGAGGACCACAAGTTCACCACCTGCGAGGCGACGGTGAAACTCCAGGTCGACGGCACGCCCGAATACACCGTCGAGGAGGGCGACGGCCCCGTGAACGCCCTTGACGCGGCTTTGCGAAAGGCTTTGAGGCCTTTCTACTCCTGGATCGATTCCGTGCGGCTGGCCGACTACAAGGTTCGCATCATCGACGGATCGCGCGGCACCGCCGCGAAAACCCGGGTGTTGATTGTCTCCACGGACGGCAACTCCACCTGGGGAACGGTGGGAGTGTCCGACAACATCATCGAGGCCAGTTGGCTCGCGTTGGTGGACAGCTACGAATACTTCGCCACCCGCGCCAAATGAGTCTTCCCAAACTCAGCGAACTCAAAAGCCGCGCGCAGCTCCTGAAGCCCGTGATCAAGCTCGGCAAGTCCGGGGCGACGGCGGAATTTTTGGCGGAGTTGGAAAAGCTGCTCGATCTCCACGGCCTTGTGAAACTCCGCTTCGAGGGATTCAAGGAGGAGCGAAAGACGCTTTCCAAAGATCTCGCCGAAAAAACCGGCGCCACGCTCGTGCAGCAGGTCGGCCATACGGCGGTGTATTATCGCGCCAAGTAAGACTCAGATTTTCTCGAATTGCGAAATTCTCCGGAACAATTCGTAGCGGGATTCGATCTGCGCGGCGTCGACCGTTTTGAGCCGCTCGAGACTGAAGGCCTCCACATTGTAGCTGGCGAGCACGCTGCCGTAGACGACGGCTTTTTTCAGGGCCTCGAAGGTGACGCCCGATCCCGCGTTGGCTGCGAGATATCCCGCGAGGCCACCGGCGAAGGTGTCGCCCGCTCCGGTGGGGTCGTGGATGTCCTCGAGCGGAAACGCGGGGCAGCTGAAAAACTCGGCCTCGGGTCCAAAGAGCAAACACCCGTGCTCGCCTTTCTTGATCGCGACATAGGCGGGTCCCATGTCGCGGATTTTTTTGCCGGCTTTGATGAGGCTGGTTTCGCCGGTGAATTGGCGGGCTTCGCCGTCGTTGAGAATGAGCATGTCCACGCGGGCGACGAGGCGCTCGAGGGATTCCTTCGCGATGTTGATCCAGAGGTCCATGGTGTCCGCGATGACGAAGCGCGGTTGGCTGACTTGATCCAGAACATGGTGCTGCAAATCGGGCGCGATGTTTGCCAGGAGCACGATGGCCGTGTCGCGGTAGCCGTCGGGAAGGGCGGGGGTGAAGGTTTCGAACACATTCAACTCCACCGAGCGGGTCTCGCGGGTGTTCATGTCCCACATGTATTCGCCGGACCAGCGGAAGGTTTTTCCGGGAACGGTCTGGAGTCCGGCCAAATCGATGCGGCGGCCGCGGAAGAGCTCGACGTGCTCCTTGGGAAAATCCTCGCCGACGATGCCGACGAGATTCACGGGCGAGAAATTCGAGGCGGAGACGGCGCCGTAGGAGGCGGAGCCGCCGAGGAGGTTTTTGTGTTCGGCGAGCTGGGTTTTGATGTCATCCAGCGCGATGGAGCCAACGATGAGAACGGACATAGGTGGCGAAGAATGGGGAGCGCGCCGTCGATGATCCAGAAAAAATCCCGGTGCGGTCCGAAGCGGGGGCGCCGGATTTTTCTGGCCATGGGACGCGTCTGCGGGATCATGGACTGGATCGCCGAATGAATTCCAATTCGATTGCCGTCCGCACTCCAGGCAGGGGTTGGCGCGAGTGGGCCTCGGTGGCCCTGGCCGTGCTGGCGGCCGCCTCGGTGATCGCCGGGGGCGGGTTGCGCCTGCCGGAGGAGGCGCGGTTTTTTCTGGACCGGTTCGATGTTTTCCTGGCGTGCGCCTACGGGGCGTTGTGGTTTTCCGAATTGGCCCTCGCCGCGGATCCGCGGGCCGCTGTCCGCTATCGGCGCGCGGAACTGGTGCTCCTCGGTGTCGGGATTCTTTCGTTGGCGGCGTTGTTTGTCCTTCCGCATCCGCTGCGGGGCATGCTGGCCGGGGAGTTGGGCATCCAGGCCGGCGATTTGTTTTTTTGGCTGCTGAGGATGTTTCTTCTCGGGTGCCTGATGTTGCAGGTGCTGCGCGGGTTGGAGTGGATCCTGTCGCGGGGATGGCGCGCCGAGATCCTGCTGGCGGGTTCGTTCGCCTCGATCATCGCGGTGGGCACCTGCCTTTTGAAGCTGCCGAACGCGATGGCCGAGGGGGTCGATCCCATGCCGTGGGTGGATGCGTTTTTCATGGCCACCAGCGCCACGAGCGTGACCGGCCTGGTGGTGAGGGATGTCGGCAGCGATTTCAGCATGTTCGGCCAGACCGTGATCCTCGTTTTGATCCAGGTGGGCGGATTGGGCGTGGTCACCTTCGTGGCGCTGGTCTCGAGCCTTTCCAACAAAACCCTGCCGGTTCCGCAGATGGTGGCGTTCCGCCAGATCATCAACGCCCCCGCGCTGGGCGACCTCCGGCGTCGTGTGATCGGGGTGGTGCTCATCACCGTGCTGGTGGAGGCGTCCGGCGCGGCGTTGCTGGCGTTTTTTGTCGACCACGGGAATTCGCCGGTCGACCGGATCCTGTGGGCGGTCTTCCACTCGATCTCGGCCTTCTGCAACGCCGGCTTCGCGTTTCAGCCCGACAGCCTCGTATCCCTCTCGGGAAATTTCGGCGCGATTTACACGATCATGGCCCTTGTGGTGATCGGCGGACTCGGGTTTCTGGTGATTCCCGAAATTCTCGCCGCCCTGGCGAACGTCGTCGGGAAGGCGATGAATCCCCGCGCTCCGGCCTGGCGCGCGCGGTTTTCCGTGCAGGCCCGGTTGTCGATCATCACGAGCCTCTTCCTGGTGGTCGCGGGCGCGGTGGTGTTTTGGTTTTTCGAGAAATCGAATGTGCTTTCGGGCCTGGGCGCGTTCGAGACCTTCACCGCCTCGTTGTTCCAATCGGTGACGGCGCGAACCGCCGGCTTTCACACCGTGAACTTCTCCGAACTGCAAAACGCCACGCTGCTGGCGGTGATTTTCCTCATGGTCATCGGCGGTTGTCCGGTCTCCACCGCGGGCGGCATCAAGACCGTGACCTTCGCCATCCTGGCGCTTGCGCTGAGGGCCCTTCTCCGCGGCAACAGCCGCATCGAGGCCTTCGGCCGCACGATCCCGTTCCGGGTTGTGATTTCCGCCTTGAACGTTTTCCAACTCTACGTCGCCACGGCCATCACGGGATTGATACTGGTCTCGTTTCTCGATCCGCAAATCCCGATGCGCGATGTGGTCTTCGAGTGCTTTTCCGCGCTGAGCACGGTCGGGCTGGGAACGGGCATCACCGGGGAACTTTCGGACGGAGGAAAAATCGTCCTGTGTGTGATGATGTGGATCGGCCGCATCGGCCCGATCGCGATGGTGTTGTCGGTCTTTCAAAGCACCGGCTCGGTGGAATATGAATTTCCGGAGGAGGATGTGGTGGTGGGCTGAGGCCCGCGCCCCCGATCATTTATGAAATACACGGTTGTCGGTTTGGGAGAGTTCGGAACCTCGACGGCGCTGGGCCTCGCCCGGCGCGGCGCGGAGGTCATCGCGGTGGATATCGACATGGAGCGCGTGAAGGCGGTGAAGGACCATGTGGCCCTCTCGGTCTGCCTCGACGCCAGCCACAGCGAGGCGCTCCAGATGCACGGCATCGGGGATGTGGATGTGCTTATCGCCGGAATTTCGAACAATTTCGAGGCCCAGGTGATGCTGGTCGTCCACGCCAAGCAGCGCGGAATTCCCCGCATCGTCGCCCGCGCCACGACGCCGGACCACAAGAAGGTGCTGCGGGCCGTGGGGGCCGACGATGTCTTCAATCCCGAGGAGGAGGCCGCCCGATGGATCGTGCAGCGCCTGCTGATCCGCGACATGACGAACTACTTCGAGTTGGCCGATGGATTCAGCATCGTGGAGATCTCGGTGCCCAAGGCGATCGTCGGAAAATCCATCCAGGAACTCGACCTCCGCCGCAAATTCCGCATCAACCTCATCGCCCTGAAAACCGTCGAGACCGCCGAGGATGGAACAACCGTTGTGAAATCCTTCAACGCCGTGCCCGAGCCGGACCGCAAGTTGCGCGCCGGCGAGATCATGGCTTTCTCGGGCAGCGTCCTCGACATCGCGAATTTCATCGCCCACACCGAGTGAGGCTGTCCGCGTTTCTTGTCCTGATTGCCGCCGTCGTTCTCGGCCTCGTTGGCGCGTTTGTTTGGATTCGAAGCCATCCCGCCGCGGATTACGCCGTGCAGGAATTTTTCCTCGGCGCCCGGTTTTCCAAATACGACGCCCTCGTCGCGCAGGCCGCCGATCGGCATGGCGTGAGTCCTTCGCTTGTGAAAGCGGTGGTCTGGCGCGAGTCCCGCTTCCAACCTTCAAAAAGCGGAGCGCACGGCGAGCGGGGATTGATGCAGGTCACCGAACCCGCCGCCACCGATTGGGTGCGCGCGGAGAACATCCAGGTCTTCGTTCCCGCCGATCTCTTCGATCCCAAAACCAACATCGATGTCGGCACCTGGTATCTGGCGCGCGCCCTCCGGCATTGGAGCGGGAAAGACGATCCGGTGCCCTTTGCGCTTGCCGAATACAACGCCGGCCGAACGCGGGTGAAACGCTGGGAGCGCGATTCCAGCGATGCCGGCGAACCGACGGCGGAGGGATTGCGCGCGGCCATGGATTTTCCCGCCACCCGCCAATACATCTCGTCGATTCTCGAGCGATACCGCGCCTATCTCGCCCGCGGCGAATTCGGCGAAAACCCGTCGTCGCCTCCGATCAAAACCCCCGAGATGTCTGCCGATGCCAATAGCCGATAGCTTTTGGAATCTGCATGAAGAGGGACTGACTTCGCGCGAGGGTCTCGGGGAGCGCGCCCGCCCTCGGGCGCACCCGACGGCACCCGAGGCGGGCGCGCTCCCCGGGACCGGGCGCTCCCG
>CAZVPK010000080.1:0-11245 GCA_964628505.1 uncultured Chthoniobacter sp. | reverse complement strand
TTCCGTTCTTGGCCAGGGGACCCGTGATTGCAGCACCCAATCGCAAAGGGTCCAATCAACATTCGAATTTGGTGTCAGGGAGCGGGTTTGGCGATTTTTTTGTCCGGCAGGAGCACTTCGAAGACGACGCCTTGGAAGGCGTTCGGCCGGGCGAAGACGGAGCCGCCGAGCATTTCGGCGTTTTCCTTCACGATGGCGAGGCCGAGGCCGATCCCCCGCTCGCCGGGGCGGGGGGGACTGCCGCCGCGGGCGAACTCCTCGAACAATCCCGGCAACCTCACCGGGTCGATGCCCGGGCCGTTGTCGGAAACCCTGAGAGTCATTTTTTCGGCATCCACCGAGACCCCGATCGAGACGACGGCATGGGCGCCGGTGGAGAATTTGACGGCGTTGTGGCCGAGGTTGAGGACGATCTGGGTGAGGCGGAACTGGTCGGTGCGGAAGAGAACATTCGCATCCTCGGGCAGGCTCCATTCCAAGCGGACGCCGTGGCTTTGGGCGATGGGGGCGAGGATGGAGGAGACATCCTCGGCCCAGTCGGCCAGGTAGAATTGGGCATGGCGGATTTCCGCGCGGCCGGTCTCGATGGCCGAGAGGTCGAGAATGTTCGCCAGCATGAAATTGAGGTATTGGCCGCCGGCGCGGGCGCTTTCCAGGTATTCCCGAAAGACATCGGGCAGGGGATGCGCCTCGCTCTCGAGCAGCATCGAGTTGGTCAAAGCCACGAGGGCGCTGAGCGGGGTGCGGATTTCATGGCTCACGCTTCCGAGAAATCGCCTGCGGGCCTCGTTCTCGCGTTCGGAGCGCTCGAGGGCCTCCTCGAGGGCGCGGGCGGCCTCCTTCTCGGCGGTGATGTCGAATTCGATTCCGGTCAATCGAAGGGGCTTGCCGCCGGCGTCGCGCGAGATGCGACAGCGGGAGCGGACCCAGCGCACGCCGCCCGGGGTCGGGACGCGGAATTCCAGATCCACGCCGCGCTCCCCGAGATTCAAGGCGGTTTTGATCCTGTCCATCGCGGCGGGGAGGTCCTCCGGCAGAACGCGCCGCTCCCAGTCGCCGAACTCCTCGCCGTCGGCGAGGCCGTAGATTTTGCGGATGCGGGCATCCTGGGTTTCGAAGTTGGTTTTGAAATCGAATTCCCAAAAGCCGGCGCCGGCGGCCTCGGCGGCGAGTTGCATGCGGGTGTTGGATTGTTCCAGTTCGGTCTCGCGCTGTTTGCGGCCGGTGATGTCCTGGAACGCGACGATGACGTGCCGGTCGAGCACGATGGCGTTGAGGATGGCCTCGACATGGCGGCCATCCTTCGCGCGGATGCGCACCTCGCGGGATCGGACGAGGCCCGGCTCGGTTCTGGAATCGCCGAGGGCGCGGAACCACCAGTCCAAGATCTCCGCGCGATAGGCGGGGTCGGGATAGGCCAGCGGCATCCACTCGGCGATGGTGGGGACCTCGGAGGGCTCGTAGCCAAAGAGACGGATGTATTCGCGGTTCATGAACACAAACCTGGGAATCTGCTCGAGGGTGCCGACCACGAGAGGCGTGGGCAGGTTTTCCAGCAAGCGGTCCATCGCCTGCCTGCCGTCGGAGAAAATGGAGGGGGGCTCGTTCACGGGGGTGGAAAGGCGGTGCGGAAGGGTCTCAACGCGCCATGCCGGCGGCGACCTCGCTGTCCTTGCCGCGGGCGATGAACTGGGCGAGGCCCGAGAATTCGAGGGCGGAGGAGACGCCCGGCGAGGGGTTGAGCAAGAGGACGCGGCCGCCGTGGGCGTTCGCGGTTTTGATCGCCTGCAAGAGCATGCGGATGCCCAGCGAGACGATCATGTCGGCGGCGGAGAGGTCGAGAAGGAGGCGCGGGCGGTAGCCCTCGCAGAGCTTGAGCACGCCCGGTTCGACGGCCTGGGTGCCGCGGAGGTCGAGGTTGCCGGAGAGTTGGAGGATTTTGACGCCGCCCTCGAGTTCGCGGGCCTCGAATCGGGAGTCGGCGGCGCCGCCGTCCACATTGACGACGCTGAACCGGCCGCCGGCTTGTTCCTGCAAGGTGGCGAGCTTGGCGAGGGCGCGGAGGCCCTCGGCGTTGATGTGCTTGAGCTCGGCGATCTCGAGGACGACCTGGTCGGTGCCGGATTGGATGGGGGCGTGGAGTTGCTCCAGAAGGCGGGCCGCGCCCGCGTTGTCGAGGGTTCCCGCGAGTTGGACGCCGGTTTCGGAGGCGCCGGCGGCGGTGGTTTTTTTTCGGATGGTGATGGTCAAGGGGCTCATGGATTGGCGGGTGGTCGGGAGTTTTTGAAAAGCGCCAGGCGGTTGCGGCCTTCGGTTCGGCGGTATTCAAGGCGATCGGCCATCTTGCGCAAGAGATGAATTCCGAGACCGCCGATCGGGCGCTCCTCGACGGGCAGGGAGGTGTCGGGCTCGGGATGCTCGAGCGGGTTGAAGGGAAGCCCGTCGTCGATCAGAACGAGCGCGAGCGTTCCGCCCTCCAAGGCGAGCTCGATCTCGATGTGGTGCACGAGGGAGTCGGCGTAGCCGTATTTGACGCAATTGCTCACGACCTCGTCGATGGCGAGCCGGGCGAACTGGATGTGGGAATCGGAAGCGCCGCGGGAGAGGAGCCAGCCGGCGGCGAGTTCGGTGGCGGGGGGGATTTCCTCGAGCCGGTTGGGAATGCGAAGCGTGAAATCGGGGGGCATGGGCGGGGAGTCAAAATCGCACGCGGACGATCGAGAAGTCGTCCTCGAGAGTCTCGGCGCCCTGGCGCCTGTGGACGGAGACGAGAAGGTCGGCGAGGGCGGATTCGGATTGGCCGTGGCGGCGAAGGAACTCCTCGAATTCCTCGAAGCCGCCCATCGCTCCCGAGGCGTCCCGGATTTCGTAGCATCCATCGCAGGCCACGACGAGGGCGGCGCCGGGAGGGACCTGGACGGTTTGGGAGGGAAAGAGGGACTCGGGCATCACGCCCACGATCATGCCCGGGGCGTGGAGGCGTTGACTGGCGCCGCCCTCGAGGAGAAGCGCGGGGGGGTGGCCGCCGCTGGCGTGGCGCAGGGAGCGGGAGGGGACGTGGAAGACGCCATACCACATGGTGAAATACATGTTGTTCTGGCGCTCCATGGGAAAGGCGCCGTTGAGCGCCGAGAGCACGGCGGTGGGATCGCGGAAATCGGTGTCGGGCAGCGCGCCCGAGCGAATGACATTGATGGCGCTCACGGACAGGAGCGAGGCGGCGACGCCGTGGCCGCAGACGTCGAGGAGATAGACGGCGAAATGGTCGTGATCGATCCAATGGTAGCCGAAGGCGTCGCCCCCGAGCTCGCTGGAGGGGTGGTGCTCCCAATCGACGCGGAAGGGCTCCAGGAGCGGCTCGGGGAGGATCGAGCGGACGTAGCGGGAGGCCTCGGCGAGTTCCTTGGCGAGGCGTTTGCGGGTTTCCTCGAGGTTTTGAAGATGGAGGCGAGAGGCGTCGGCGAGGGCTTTTTTTTCGAGGCAGACGGCGAGACGGGCGCGGAGGAGAACGGGATTGAAGGGCTTGGGGAGGTAGTCCTCGGCGCCGGCGTCGATGCAGCGGATGACGCTGTCGAGTTCGGCGAGGGCGGAGACCATGATGACGGGAATGTGGCGGAGGCGGGGGTCGCCTTTGATTTCGACGAGGGTGGCGTGGCCATCCATCACCGGCATGAGGACATCGAGGAGGACGAGGTCGAAAGGCTGCGCGGCGAGGATTTCCAGGGCCTCGCGGCCGTTCGAGGCGGTTTCCACGACGAGACCGTGGCGGCGGAGGCGGCGGGCGAGCATGTCGAGATTGCCGGGGTTGTCATCCACCACCAGCACGCGGCCGTGGAGGGGTGTGTCGTCCAGGGCCTCGTCGCCGCTCCCGCCGGCGGGATGGGGCGGAAGGGCCGGCAGAACGGAACGGGCGCCGAGTTTTTCGTCGATGACGGCCTGGAGTTGGCGGGCGGCGAACTGGATTTTCTGGAGGTCGGGAACGTAGGCGGGGTGGCCGGCATCCTCGGCGTCCTCCTGCAGCATTTCGCTGTAGCCGAGGATTTGATTCACCGGCGTGCGGAGTTCGTGGCGGATTTGCGCCAAGGCATCCGGGGAGGTGGTGGAGGGAGCGGTCAAGGCGTCGGGGGCTCCTTGAGAAACAAGGCGATTTTGGCAAGAAGTCGGGGAAGGTCGACGGGTTTGGTGTCGAACTCGTCGCAACCGGCCTCGAGGCATTTGAGGCGATCCTCCTCGGTGGAGTGGGCGGTGAGGCCGATGACGGGAATGGATTTCCCGGCGGGGTCGGCCTTGAGGGCGCGCGTGGCGTCCCAACCGTCCATGACCGGCAGGCTCATGTCCATGAGGACGAGGTCGGGCCTCTCGGCGAGGGCCATTTCGAGGCCTTCGGCGCCGTCACGGGCGGCGAGGATGGCGAAGCCGCGGCGCTCGAGGCGGCGCGTGAGCATGTCGCGGTTCATCTCGTTGTCTTCGACGAGGAGGATGCGCGGCATGGCGGGATGTTTTTATTCGGCGGCCTCGGCGGGGGCGGGGGTCTCCGCGAAGGCGTGCAGTTTTTTGAGGAGCTCGAAACCGGTGAACGGGCGGATGGATTCGACGGAGGCCTTGCGGGCGCCGCCGGTTTCCGCGGGAAGCTCGACAACCGCACCCTGCGCGGCTCCGAGGAGCGCCTGGCCGATGCCCGCCTTGTAGGAAACGAGGCCGTGCTCGGGGGCGCTGTCCCACGCTCCGAGGATGGAGAAGGTCTCGGCGGCGCCGTCCTCGTGGCGAACGGTGACAACGGTGCCGATGGAGACCTGGGCGGTGTTGGGATTTTCGAAATCGGTGCCGCGGGCGCGGGCGAGGTCGCGTTCCATTTCGACGCGGCGGCTTTGGAGGACGCGCTGGTGGTCCTTGGCGGCCTTGAAGCCGGCGTTCTCGCGGAGGTCGCCCTGTTCCTTGGCGATGTTGATGTCGCGGAGGTTTTGGGGGATTTCCTTCGAGACGAGGTGGTCGAACTCGGCCTTGCGTTTCTCGAGGCTGGGCCAGGAGACGGTGAGGCTGGTGTCGCCCTCGTCGGCCTGCGCGCCGGTGATCATGTTTTGCGTCTCGGGGTAGAGCTTCACGATGCGGGCCATGAGCGAGCGCTTCGAGAGGTCGTCGAAGACGGGGGTGAGCATGAGCTTGCGCATCGAGTCGCGGACGACATCGCGGCTGGCGCTGACGAGGAGGTCGCCGACGAGTTCGCGGTCGTCGATGAGGAGGTCCTTGAGGCGCGAGGTGCGTTTCTCGGCGAGCATGTCGGCCTCGAGGGCGCTGAAGACGGCGGCGAGAAGCTCGGCGTTGAAGAGGTCCGGGAAGCGCTTGTCGCGCTCCTTGCAGAGCCAGATGAGCATTTCGGAGGTGATGGAGCGGTCGCTGATCCAGCGCTCGAGGGTGGATTGGAACTCGTCCTTGCGGCCGTGTTTCTCGAAGAGGCGGCAGACATCGGCGATGAGGCGGGCGCCGGCCTCGCGGAGGAGGCGCAGGGCGCGGTCGGGCCAGGAATCGCCGAAGGCGGCCTCGAAATGGTCGAGGACATCGCGCTGGCGGGCGCCGGGGAGGTTGGCGAAAACCTCGGAAAGCCGGGAGGACTCGGCGGAGAGGATGTCGGCGATGGACTGGGCGTCTTCGGGCTTCGAGAGGTTCGGGAAGCGCTGGAGGATCTCGTCGCGCACGGCGAGCATCTCGATGGCCGCGGCGGGGCTCATGCGGCGGAGCTTCTGGGAAATCTCGTGGATGCGGTCGAGCGTTTGCTGGAGCGCCTCCTCCTGCCCGGCGAGGTCGTCGAGGGATTTGGAGATCTGGTCGAGCGCGAGGAGCTGGTCCTTGGTGTGGCGGGCCTCCTTGAAGGTGTTCACAAAGCCCTCGCCGGCGTTGACGGGGGCCTCGAGCAGCACGTAGGGGTCGGTTTTTTTCGTGGGAAGCTTGAAGTGGCCGTCGGCCTTCATCTTCTTGCGCGCGGCGTCCCACCAGCGTTTGAAGCCCGCGGCGTCGAGGACGGCGGGTGAGAGGATCGAGGCGAAGAGGTCGGCGTTGGCCTTGCCGCCGTGGTCGGAGAGGATCTGACGCGCGACGCCGAGGGGATCGGAGGCGCAGCGCTCCTTGAGGCCGGCGGGGTCGGTCTCGCGGAGGGCGAGGATGTGGCCTGCGGGAATCGCCGCGAGGGTCTCGGCGGCGTAGTCGGCCTGCATCGGGTGGTTTTTCCTCGGGCCGAAATCGATGAGGATTTGACCGGCGATCAAATTCCATTCCGCGACGCGTCCGAAGCCCCAGCTTTTGTGGGAGCAGAAGGTTCCGGGCGCGAGGCGGGCGAGTTTGTCGGCGGTTTTTTGGGTGAATTTGCCGCTTTCGACGGCTTGGGCGAGTTCGTCAGTCATCGCGCCCTTTGTCCCAGAAAACGGCGGGTGCATGCAAGGGGAAGAAAATTCGGGGTGGCGCGGTTTTTCTCTTGTGGCGTGGCGCGGGGCGGGAAACGCTTCGCGCCATGGCTGAAAACGACGAGCAGGTTTTGGTGGTGCGGCGGGAGTTTTTCGACGCGCTGGGAAGTTTCCAGGGATTGTGCGCGGAGGTGGATCGCTACCTGCCGAGGTTCCTCGAGCCGGAGAACAATTTTTTTGTTCCGCGCGCGGCGGCGGAGAACGATCCGTCGCTCAAGCAGATCATTCCCTATGCGGTGTTCCTGCACGCCGGAAAAATCCTGCATTACACGCGGGGAGCGAAATCCGGCGAGAAGCGTCTCGTGGCGAAGGCGTCGATCGGAATCGGCGGGCATATCAACGACACCGACGAGCGCGTGCCGCATTTCAACGAGTCGATCTACCACAGCGCGGTGCGGCGCGAGATCGCCGAGGAATTGCGGCTCGGCGGAGGATTCGCGGAGCGGGCGGTGGCGTTGATCAATGACGATTCCACGGAGGTCGGCAGTGTGCATTTGGGCGTGGTGCATTTGGTCGATGTGGAGAACGGCGATGTGCGGCCGGGCGAGGCGGCGATCGCGGAGCTGGGATTCGCGACGCGGGAGGAATTGATGGCGCGGCGGGACTCGTTCGAAACCTGGTCGCAGATCGTCCTGGACGCCCTGCCGGAGCTGATGGCGCGCTGAATTTTTCCCATGTCGAAACACGAAATCGAGAACACCCCGCACGACCGGATTCAATACCGGGAATACAAGATCATCCTGCGGCCGCATTACTTCACGAGCGCGCGGGCGTTTGTGGACTTCTGGCATGTGGTGAAGGCGACGGCGAAGAAGTTCGACGTGAAAATCAAGGAGGCCGAGGACGCCTTCGAGAGCCATGTGCGGGAGGTGTTGTTTTTCGACACGGAGGATTTCGCGCTCTACCGGAACCATTTCATTCTGCGGTTGCGCACCCGCTACAAGGGCGGCTGGCCGGAGGGGATTCCCGAGGTGACTTTCAAATTCCGGCATCCGGAATTCGAGAAGGCGGCGGCGGTGGATGTGCGGCCCGGAACGAGCGGCGGGATCGCGCGAATCAAGTTCAAGCAGGAGCTGCTGCCGCTCCGGGAGACGCTCGGCGGGGTGCGGTCGATTTTTTCCCACAACTGCGTGCTGGCGAAACCGCGCGAGGATTTGGACATGGCGGTGAAGGACCTGGCGGCGGCGTTTCCGGCGGTGAAGGCTCTCGAGGCGGACCACGACTCGCCGCTTCGGCTCGTGAACGACATGGCGGTGGAGGAGGTGCAGGTGGACGTGGGCGAGTTGCATTTCGGCGCGGGTTTCCACGGCAAGACCTCGATCGCGGTGTGGCGCACGCGGAAATACGAGAAGGCCTTCTGCGGGGAGTTCGCGTTCCAGTGCAAGTTCGACCGCGAGGACGAACTGCACGCGTCGAGCCTCAGGCGCGCGGAGGATTTCTACAAAACGCTGCAGGCGGACGCCCACGATTGGGTGTCGCTCGGCACCACCAAGACCGCGATGGTTTACCAGATCGGCCAACCCGCCCATGCCACCCGAACCGAATAGCCGGCCGACGCCGCTGGAAATCTTCACGGCTTTTGCCCGCATCGGCGCCACCAGCTTCGGCGGCGGGCTGGTGGCCTACCTCCGCGACGCCCTGGTGGATGAAAAAAAATGGATGGACGAGGAGGAGTTTCTCGCCGCGCTGGAGATGGGGCAGACCCTGCCGGGAATGAATGCGGTGAATGTCGCGATCATTGCCGGTCGCCGCCTCTCCGGCCCGATGGGATCCCTGGCGGCGGCCACGGGGATTTTGTTGCCGGGGGTCTTCGGCCTGGTCGTTCTCGGCCTGCTTTACAACCGATTCCGCCACGATCCCGATGTCGCCGCGGCCTTGGCGGGTGTCGCCGCGGCAGCCGTGGGCCTGCTTTTGCAAGTGACCTTGAAGATCGGTGCGAAGCAATTCACGACGTTGCGCGATCTTTTGTTTGTCGCAGCCACGTTTGTCCTGGTGGCCCTTTACCATGTCTCGCTGCCGGTGGTTTTGTTTTTGGTGGCCCCTGTGGCCATCATTCTTTGCCGCCCGAAGACCCCGACCAAGCCATGAGCGATCTGGTTCGATTGATCAATGTGTTTTGCCTGCTCTCGCTGCTGGCCGTGGGCGGCGGGAGCGCGGTGCTTCCGCAGATGGAGCACGAAACGGTCTCGGTCCACCATTGGATCACCGGCGAGCAGTTTTCCACGATTTACAGTCTGGGCCAGATGGCGCCCGGGCCGAACATGTCGATGGTGGCGTTGATCGGCTGGCAGGCGGCGGGCGCGGCGGGGTTGGTCGCCGTGCTGGTCGCGTTCTACCTGCCCTCGAGTTTCCTAGTCTACGGCTGCAGCTATGTCTGGGACCGGTTCAAGGACAACCCCTGGCGCGACGCGGTGCAGCGAGGCATGGCGCCGGTGACGATCGGGTTGATGCTCGCCGGCGTGCACGCGGTCGGGAAGACGGCGTGTGTGAATCCGGAGCGGACCATCGAATTCAATGGCATCACAACCGGGATCGCGTTGGCGGTGGCGGGGATTTTGTTTGCGAAGCACATCAACCCCGCGCTGCTGATGCTGGTTGGGGGTGGGGTGGGGTGGTTTTTGCTAAGGGGCGGTTGAGGCGGGGCGAGCGGAAAATTTTTTTAGAATTTCTTTGACGGGAGGGAACGGAATATGGATGACTGTCAGAGCATGAAAATCCTCTCCCGCCTGCGGGCGTTTACGCTCATTGAATTGTTGGTTGTGATTTCGATTATTGCCATTTTGGCCGCATTGGCACTTCCGGCGATAACGGGGGCGTTGGCTCGCGGGCAAATGACCCAATCTTTGAGCAACATGAAACAGTTGCACTTGGTTGCTCAACAAATTGCTTTGGATGGGACTACTACTGGTGATACAAATCTGGGGTGGCCAGGTGATATGGCCCAAAAAACGTGGTCTTCCTGGGTAGGTATCGTGACCAACGGCTATATGAGCGCTGCCGACCTTGCTAAAATGTGTTCCGCGCCACAAGTCACCGCATCCAGTAACTCCATCGCAAGCAGCCAAGCAGGCAGGGATCGTGCCGTGATTGCTTATCAAGTTAGCGATACAAATGAATCCACCGTGGTCATTTTCAGTTCTTCCAACTTCACCAACGCGTCCTCACCGACAGCTCCCGATGCAACCGCAAAGCCTTATGGCACTAAGGGCTTTGTTGTTTTTCGAAAGGGCGGCGATGGAGCCGTTCTGCTGAACAATCAAGCAACAAACACAAATATTATCGGCGGATCCGCGTCAATTCTTCAGTAAGATAAAATGAACATCATCAGCACCATAGAAAAAGAACAATTCAAATCCGACATCAACCCTTTCAATGTCGGAGACACCGTCAAGGTCCACACCCGCGTCGTTGAAGGCGACAAGGAGCGCATCCAGATATATGCCGGTATCGTGATTGGCCGGAAGGGGACGGGGATCAATGAAAATTTCACCGTTCGCCGTGTTTCCTACGGCGAGGGTGTCGAGCGCGTTTTCCCGATCCACTCCCCTCGTATCGCGAAAATCGAGGTCGAGCGTCGCGGGGCGGTTCGCCGCGCCAAGCTCAACTACCTCCGTTCCCGCAAGGGCAAGTCCGCCACCACAGTCAAGGATCAGGTCGAGAGGGGCTGAACTGGGCCAATTTCTCAAAGCGAAACACGTCCGGTCGTTCTGACGTGTTTTTGTTTGCACCGATTCCCGCCGACAACGCCGATGCGGACACACCAAGCGGGTCCCTCCTGACCTAGCGCCAGCCCGGCGTCGATCGTGCAAGGGGTCGCGTGGGCGATTGCCGGAGATTCCGGATTGCACCATAGCCAAACCGTCAATGTTCGGTGGCTTTTTCGGCTCCCAGGCCGGTGTTGGCGCGGACTTGGAGTTCGATGAATTTTTCCGCGGAGGGGATTTCCTTGGAGAGGAGCGTGCCGAGGAATCCGATCGGAATGCTCGCCAGCGCCGGATTTTTCTAGGGGAAGAGGGCATTGGCTCCGAGAAAGTCGGGGCTCACGAGAACCAGGCCGATGCTGGAAACAAGGCCGACGATCATCCCGGCCAGCTCGCCGACGGTGGTGAAGCGTTTCCAGAAAATCGAGAAAAGAATGCACGGCAAGTTTGCGCTGGCGGCAACGGCGAAGGCCAGACCAACGAGGAATGCGACGTTCACGCCGGGTCCCGGAATGATCGTGATGACGATTGCCAAAGCTCCCACGACAAACGCGGTGACCCGCGCCACACGGACCTCCCCGCCCGGCCGGCGATCCTTGCCGTGGTGAATGACATTCGTGAAAAAATCATGCGCAAAGCTCGTGCCGGCGCTGATCGTGGGTCCGGCAAACACCAGTCTCTGGACTCCCCTCTGCCATGGAAACGCTGGAATGTGCCTGGCGGCATGATCTCCACCGCGGACTCCAGTTGCTCTCCCCGCCTTTGCTCAGTGGTGCGATGCCTCGCCGGCGCCGCTCGGGATGTGGATCTGCTCGACCATTTCCTGAACCTCCCTGGGCGGTTCACCGCCAAAGGGCCTCACCAGGAATGCCACGGCAAAATTGATCAACATGCCCACGAATCCGATCCCCTCGGACGAAATCCCGAAGAGCATCTGATCCTTCGTGCCGCCGAGAAATTGGAAATAGACAATATAGGAACTCGTGAAAACCATCCCCGCGAGCATTCCCGAGATCGCACCGAGTTTGTTCATGCGCTTGGAGAAAATCCCGATCAACAGCGTCGGGAAAAATGACGAGGCGGCCAACC
>CAZVPK010000079.1:0-11267 GCA_964628505.1 uncultured Chthoniobacter sp. | reverse complement strand
CGGACGAGAAGGGCTCGAAGAGCCTGCGGATCGACGAGGTGGCGTCCCTCCAGGGAGTCAATGCTTGGGGGCTTTGACGGTGCCGGCTTCGAGGTCTTCCTTGCGGCGTTGGACGATGCGGTTGGCGATTTCGAAGACCATTTCCTCGAGGAGCAACCGCAGGTGGCTGCCGGCGCGGAAGTCCGAGGGGGCGATGTTTTTCACCCGGTCGGCGTGGACGCTCAACTGGTAGCACTTTTTGAAACTCGTGCGCGTGGGGTCGTGGGGATTGTAAACGGCGATCGCCTGGCCGCCGCTGCGGCGCATGACCGTGAAGCAGGGCACATCGGTGGGACCGTCGCCGACGTAGATCATGTTTTGGAACGGCACGGGGCGCAGTCCGGGGTCCATGTGGTCGTTCACATCCTGGTCCATCTCGAGCATGCCTTTGTTGATGCGGAAGAGAAATTGGGTCTTCTGCGTGTGGCTGATGGCGCGCTTGGGGAAGGTGATGCGGTCGTGGTCGTCCACGGCGTATTCGCAGCCGAAAATTTTGCGGACATACGGGGCGAGGCGACTGCCTTCGATCAAAACTTTGATGCCAGAGGAGACGATGTAGTGCTCGACGGTGATGCCGTGGGCGACGTGCTCGGGCGTGAGGAGCGAGCTTTTGAAGTCCTCGAACATCTCGGGCAGGCCGGGATAAAACGTGAGGCGCGAGCCGAGGTCGCGGAGTTGGGCGTTCGTCGGTCGGTCGATCTCGAGGCAGTCGAGGAGCACCTTCATGTAGGCCAACTCGTGGTCGTAGCCCTGCTGCTGGACGAGTTCGCCGCACTTGGCCCAGAAGTTTTTCGCCTTGATGCCGAAGACGGGGAACAACGCCTCTTCCTGCATGTAGGTGGGGGAGAGGGTTTGGTCGTAGTCGTAGACGATGGCGATGGTGTTTTGCGGAACGCTCATTGGAGAAAATTGTGCATCGGGCGCGGGGCGCTGGCCATGAGAAAATCGGGTTCCTAGCGTGGCGAGGTCCGCAGAACGAGTTTTAGAGCGTCGAGACGAAGGTCGGCTTCCGCCAAGGCCGACAGGAGCGAGGTTTTCGAGGATTCGAGGGCTTCGATTTCGGCGGTGGAAACCGGATGCCCGAGTCCGGCGAGGTCGCGCAGGCGTTCGAGTTCGACGTTGAATTGCTCGGTGGCTTTTTGCCGGGCGGATTGGATGAGCGAGTCCTTGCGCGCGCCGGCGATTTCCATGGCCTTGGCGAGCATGGCGGGCAGGTGTTTCTTTTTGAAAACGGGAGTGTCCACCAGCGCGAAGACATCGCCGACGGAGAGCTTGGCTTGGCGGAAATCGTCGTCGTCGCCGCAGTCGGAGAGGGTTTGATCGACGACGACGCGGAGCGGTGTGGCGGGCAGGAAGCGGTCGGCATGCAGCGCTGGCGGGGCCACGCATTCGAGCACAACCTGGGCCTCGAGGAAGACGGCGTTGGGTGAATCGGAAATCCAGACGCCGAAGGCGGAGTTGCCGGTTTCCATGCCGAGAACCGCTTCGATGGCGGCGCGGACGAGCGGGTGGTCCTGTGTGAGAAATCCGATGTCTTCGCGCGAAAGGGCGCGGGAGCGTTCGAAGGTGAACATCGTTCCTTCGGGCGTGAGGCCGGGGAGGGCGGCGGATTGGCCCGCGCCGGACTTCAAGAGGTAGTCGCGGCCGCCGAGTTCCTCCACCTCGACTCCGAGATGGTCGAGCATGCGAATGAAAAACGCTTCGAACGCGGTGTCGGCATCCTGCTTGCGGATGGCGTCGATGAGCGGCGCGGCGACTTCGGATTTGTTGGAGTGGAGCTCGAGAAGGCGGTCGTGTCCTCGCTGGAGGCGCTTCCCGATTTTTTTGTTTTCAGCAACGGTGTCGGCGACGAGGCGGTCGAGGGATTTGGAATCGAAGGCTTGCGACAACTCAGCGAGGCGCGGAGCGAAGATCCGGGCGAGCGCGGAGGCGGCGTGGGGATTTTTTTGGAAGGCGTCGAGTCCGTCGTGATACCAGCGGGCGAGCAACTCCTCGGCGGTTCCGGTTTGATAGGGAACGTGGATGTGGATCGTGGAGGTCTGGCCAATGCGGTCGAGCCGGCCGATGCGTTGCTCGAGGAGTTCGGGATTCGCGGGGAGGTCGAAGAGGACGAGATGGTGGGCGAATTGGAAATTGCGTCCCTCGCTGCCGATCTCGGAGCAAATGAGAAGGCGGGCGCCATCCTCCTCGGCGAAGTAGGCGGCGTTGCGGTCGCGTTGGAGGAGGGTGAGCCGCTCGTGGAAAACGGCGGCGGGGATTTTGATCGCGTTCTGGAGCGAGTCCATGAGCCCGATGGCAACGTCCGGCGACGAGCAAATGAGGAGGACTTTTTGTTTTTTGAGGGACTGGAGGAGGTCGATCAACCAAGCCAGACGGTCGGCTTCGGGAGCGAGCGGGCAAAGATGGGCCTTGCGTTTCGGGAAGCCGGAGAGCGCGGCGCGGGTGTTGCGGAACATCACGCGGCCGGTGCCGAATTCGTCGAGGAGGCCGGAGACGACTTTGGCGCGGGCGGATTCATCGCCGCTCAGGAATTCCTCGTAGCGGGTGCGGACGTTGCCGCGCAGCAGCGAGGATTGGGTGATTTTTTTTCCGGCGAGAATCGAGTCGATGGCCTTCGCGACGGATTCGTAGCGTTCGGATTCGCGGAGGAATTCGGCGAGGTCGCTGTAGCGGTCGGGGTCGAGCAGGCGCAGGCGGGCGAAGTGGCCTTCGGGGCCGAGTTGCTGCGGCGTGGCGGTGAGAAGGAGCAGGCCGGGAATTTTTCGGGCGAAGGTTTCGACCAAGGAATATTCGGCGGAGGCTTCGTCGGGCGACCATTCGAGATGGTGGGCCTCGTCCACAACGAGCAGGTCCCAACCCGCCTCGCGGGCTTGTTCGGCGCGCTTGGGATTTGCGGAGAGGAAGTCGAGCGCGCAGATCACAAGTTGGCTGTCGAGAAAGGGATTCTCGCCGTTGGCTTCGAGCGAGAGGCAGCGCTCTTCGTCGAAAATGCTGAAGGACATTTGAAACCTGCGGAACATTTCCACGAACCACTGGTTGAGCAGCGCGGGCGGCAAGAGGACAAGGATTCGCGCGGCGCGGCCGGTGAGGTGGAGGCGCTGGATGACGAGGCCGGCCTCGATGGTTTTTCCAAGGCCCACCTCGTCGGCGAGCAGAACCCGCGGAGAGAGGCGGGAGGCGACTTCGGCGGCGATCGAGAGTTGGTGGGGAATGAGATCGATGCGGCCACCGGCGAAACCGCGGGCGGGATTCTGGCGGAGATCGCGGCGGCGCTGGAGGCATTCGGCGCGCAATTTGAAGCGCTCCATTTCATCGACCTGGCCCGCGAGAAGGCGTTCCTCGGGCTTCGAGAAGCTGATGGCATCGGACAACTCCGCCTCGGCGACGGCGCGCGCGCCGCAGTGGTAGGTGAGGAGTCCGCCCGTGTCGGTGATCGAATCGACGGAGAGGGAATCGCCCGAGTGGGTGCGGATTTTATCGCCTTCGGAGAAGCGGACGCGTCGCACGGGGGCGCTGGAGAGCGAGTATTGGCGGTGCTCGCCGGCGGCAGGGAAGAAGATTTCGGCGCGGCCGTATTCACTTTTCAAAACGATGCCGAGGCCGAGTTCGGGTTCGGTGTCACTGGTCCAGCGTTGGCCAGGAACCGGAGTTTCCTTGTTCATAAATTCGAAAGTTCCTCCCACCGCGCGTAGAGCCGCTCGATTTCCAACCGCTGCGCCGCAAGGCGGGAGACGAGGCCCGGCGCCTCGGCGGAGCGGGTGGCGTGGAAGTCGGGATCATTCAACATCGCATCCATGTCCGAGGCGATCTTTTCCGCCGCGAGGATTGTGGACTCCATGCCATCGAGTTCCTGCTTTTCCTTGTTGGTCATCTTGCGGCGGGCGACCGGCGCGGCGGGCGCCGTTTTTTTCAGGGAACCGCCCGCGGCCATTGAGGAATAGCGGGCCTGGCGCTCGCGGCGCGTTTCGAGATATCGCGAAAAATTGCCGGGCTCGCAGTGAATGCCGCCCTCCTCGAAAGCAACAATGCGGTCGCAGATGCGATCCAAAAACCAGCGGTCATGGCTCACGGCGATCACGGTTCCGTCGAAAGCCGCCAGCGCCTCCTCGAGCATTCGGAGACTGCCGAGATCGAGGTCGTTGGTGGGTTCGTCGAGGATGACGACGTTTCCTCCGCGGCAAAGGTTTTTGGCCAGCATGAGCCTCGCCCGCTCGCCGCCGGAGAGCTTGTCCACGCGGTCGTTCATGCGTGTGTCATCGAACAGGAATCGCCGCAGGTAGGAACGGACGGGAAGTTCGCGCTCGCCGAAGCGAATCGCCTCGGATCCGCCGCCGACTTCGCGCAGGAGGGTGTTTTCGCCGACAAGTCGGGTTCGGCCCTGGTCGATGGAATTGAAAATGACGCGTTTTCCAATCGTCACGGTTCCCTCGGTCGGAGCCATCTCGCCGAGGCACAGGCGCAGGAGCGTGGATTTTCCCGCGCCATTGCGTCCGACGATTCCCACGCACTCGCCGGGACGCAGCGAAAGGTCGAGATGGCGGAAGAGCCAGCGTCCATCGGGCTCCAGACGCACCCCGGCGTTTTCCAATTCGATGGCGGTGTTGCCGAGTTCGGGCGCGGGAGGGAGGAGGAGGTCCATCTCGCGTTCCTCGGGCGGGGCGGTCTGGCCGGCGATTTTGTAGAAGGTCTCGAGGCGGTGTTTGGATTTCGAGCGCTGGGCGCGGACACCGGCGCGCACGTAGTCGAGTTCGGCGCGGATGAAGCGCTGGCGGCGGCGCTCGGACTGCGAGGCGATTTGTTCGCGGAGGGCCTTGGATTCCAGGTAGGCGGCGTAGTTGCCCGGATGCGAGTGGGCCTTGCCGCCCGCAATCTCCACAATCCGGGTGGCCACGGTTTCGAGAAAATACCGGTCGTGGGTGACGAGAACGACCGCGCCGGGAAAGTCGTGGAGGAAATTCTCCAGCCAGCCTGTGGATTCGGAATCGAGATGGTTGGTGGGTTCGTCGAGAAGCAGAAGATCGGGCTGAGAAGCCAAGGCGCGGCAGAGGGCGACGCGGCGTTTTTCGCCGCCGGAGAGCGGAGCGACGTCGGCTTCCAACGGCGGGGCGTGCAGCTCGCTGGCGAGGCTTTTGACGCGGTTCTCGAGGTTCCAACCGTCGGCGTGTTGGATGCGCTCGAGGAGGCCGTGAAGTTCGGCATCGCTCCCCTCGCCCGCCTCGTAGCGCCGCATCCATTCGACGAGGTCGGCCGCGCCGAGGAGGATGTTGTCGAGGACGCTCGCGGCGGGATCGAGCTCGAATTCCTGGGGAAGGTAGCCGACCCGCAAACCGCGGCGGCGCGAGATTTCACCGGCATCGGGAGGATTTTCGCCGGAGAGGATTTTGAGGAGGCTGGTCTTGCCGCAGCCGTTTCGTCCGACAAGGGCGACCTTCTCGCCGGGCGAGACATTCAACGAGATGCCGTCGAGGAGGAGTTGCGTGCCATAGGAGAGACGGATGTCTTTTGCGGCGAGAAGGGACGGAGTGGTGGACATTCGGAAATTTACTCGGCGCGGGCCATGGCGAGAACCTCGGCGGCTGTTTTGAAATGGGTCTTGGCGTGCGTTTCCAGGGCCTCGGCGCCCTTGCTGCGAATCAACGCGACGGCGGCTTTTTTCACCGCCGCGGAGGCCCCGCGGGGCAGGGTCAGTCCGCTTTCTGTTTCCTTCGCCGCCAGCCAGTCGATGAATTTTTCGCGGGCAAGAATCGAGGCGGCGGCCACGGCCGGATCCGATTCCGCCTTGGTGCGCTGCTGCAGCTCGAGTCCCCTCCCCTTCGCCATCAACGCCCGCTCCAGAACACGCACATCGGCGAATTTGTCCGAGAGGGCGCGGGGGCAATCGGGGCACAACTCGCAGAGATCCTCGATCACCCGGGCATGGCCCCAGGCAAGGAGGCGGTTGAGGTTTCCCATTTTCTTTTGAAGCTCGTTGTAACGCGGCGGGGCGATGGTCACGACGCTGGCGGGAACGCGGTTTTTCCGGATCACCGCCGCCAACTCGCGAATCTTCCGGTCGCCCGAGATTGCCTTGCTGTCCTGGACGCCGGCGGCCTGGAGCGCCTTGGCGATGGCGGGATTCACATAAACCCCGGCGATCACCAGCGGACCGAAAAAGTCGCCCTTGCCGCTCTCATCGATGCCGAAATGCGGCTCGAACATCTCCGGCGAAAGAACCTCCTCGTAACCGAACCGCGCCTCGCCGAGCACGCGCGGTTCCAGAACCAGCGTGATGAAATCCTCGATGCCGCGGCCCTGGATGAGCGCCTTCGGGCCTTTGGCGTAAACCGCAACGGTCAGCTTTCCCTTCTTCGCGAAATAGAGCATGTGCGGACGCTCCTCGAAATCGAAGCCGTCGGTGGCCAGCACTCCGCGAAGCGTCCCGGCTTGATCCGCAGTAAGCGGAGCGGTGTGGCTGGCGAGAGGTTTTGGTGCGGACACCGGTGAGTTTTGCGCGTAAGTCCTCGGGCCTGTCGAGATGATAGACGCGAAAATCCGATCCGGTTTCCACAAGGCGCTCCAGAGTTGGTTCCAAGCGCAAGGCCGCACGCTGCCATGGCGGGACGATCCCTCGGCCTACCGGGTGCTGGTTTCGGAGTTCATGCTCCAGCAAACCACCGTCGCCGCCGTTCGGCCTTTTTTTGCGCGATGGATGCGCGAGCTGCCCGATGTCACCGCTCTCGCCGCCGCTCCCGAGGAAAAGGTCCTGAAGCTCTGGGAAGGCCTTGGATACTACTCCCGCGCCCGAAACCTCCACCGCGCCGCCAAGGCGATTGTCGCGAATTTCGGCGGACTCATCCCCGACGATCCCGCCCAACTCCGCACCCTCCCCGGCATCGGCCCCTACACCGCCGCCGCCATCGCCGCGTTTGCCTTCGACAAACCCGTTCCGGTTCTCGATGCGAACATCAACCGGCTGATCGCGCGGCTTTTCGATTTTCGCGAGGACATCACCACCGCCGCCGGGCGGACTTTTTTAGAAAACGCCGCCGCCGCGCTTCTGCCCGCATCCGGCGGACGCGACCACACCTCCGCGCTCATGGACCTCGGAGCCACGCTCTGCGCGGCAGGCCAGCCAGATTGCCTGCTCTGCCCGGTGCAAAGATTCTGCCGCGCCACCGACCCCGCCTCGCTTCCGGTCAAACCCGTCAAAAAAGCCATCACCCGCCTTGTCGAATGGCGCGCCCTCGCCCTCCGCAAGCGCTCCGTGTTTCTCATCCAATCCCCCGGCCCGCGCTGGAAAGGCCTCTGGCTGCTCCCGCCCGCCAAGCCCACCGATGCTGAGCCGCTCGCCAGCCTCGACTACTCCATCACCCGCTACCGCGTGACACTTCATCTTCGTGAATCAGAACCGCACCCCGATTGGATTCCCCACCCACTCGACAACCTCCCCGCCATGCCGACGCCACATCGAAACATCCTGGCCCTGATAAAAAATCCACCCGAGAGCCATGTCCTTTGAAGAATCGTGAATCCTCATCGATGAGGTTTCCAAGCCGCCTCCATAAACGACCGGGACGATCGTTCCCCCTTCGGAAGGATCCGTCTTAGGCTGCGGAAGCTTCGGCCTTCGCGGGCTTGCGGCGTTTGAGCCACACATAGCCGCCGATGCCGCAGAGAAGAAGAAGCGAGGCGGCGACTTGGCCGGGCTCGGGGACGGCGGCGGTGGTATTGCGGACTTGGATGGCGTTGATTAAGGGAAGCCCGCCTTGGCCTTGGAGATCGAAGATTACCGATGTGTCGGTGGCCGTGAAGGTGCCGATCACATATTGGCCGAGCCCGCCCGCGGCTCCGGCGGTGTTTGTGTCCAGTGTGACTTCGGGGGTAAAATTGAAGAAAGTCCAACCGGCAACGGTGGAATCGAAACTTCCGGTTGGGAAGGAGTCGTTGGACCACCATTGCACGAGGTAGTCCTGGCCCACTGTGAGGCCGCCAAGGGTTGCACGGATCGTTCCGGGGTTATCGGCAGATCCGCCGGTGCCAAGCAGGGCTCGGTAGTCGGAGGAAAGCGAACTGAAATTTCCCGAAACGCTGCCCAGGGAATTACTGGAAAACAAAAGCCCGGGATCCTCCGTGAAGGTTACATTTCCGACCGTGACGGTTTGAGAGCTCCAATTCGGAGGAAAAGCGAAGGAGCTGAATGGGACGCCATTCACTGTGGTGGAAGCCACGCCGGTCTCTCCAATGTTGTAGGCGTAGAGGAGCGTGCCGAGGGTGCTCACATCGCTGTCGCCGGTGATGTTTTGGGCCGATCCCCAAGTGATCGAACTGCCGGCGTGGGCGCTCTGCGAGGCAAGGTGGGCGGAGAAAAGAATGGCTGAGAGGAAAAGGATGGCTCGGATTTTCATGGGATTCGGAGGGCTTAGGCGGCGGGGGCTTCGGACTTTGCGGGCTTGCGGCGTTTCATCCAAACATACGCGCCGATGCCGGCGAGGAGCAAGATGCTTGCGGCGACTTGGCCGGGCTCGGGGACGGCGGCGGAGGTGACATCGCGGATTTGAAAGCCATTGATCATGATGAAACCTCCGATGCCGTTGAAATCGATGAAGGTCGATGTGCTGACGGCCGTGAAGGTGCCGATCGCGTATTGGCCGAGACCGCCCACGGAGTCGGAGAGGTTGCTGTCGAGCGTGACGGTGGAGGGGTTTGCGCCTTGGCTGGCTTGGGTTTGTGCAAAACCGCCTCCAAAGGTGAAGGCGGAATCATTGGACCACCATTGGATGAGGTAGTCATTTCCCGGGGTGAGGCCTCCAAAGGTGCCGGTGATCGTCGCCGGTGAGGCGGCCGATCCCCCGCTGGAAAGAAGAGTCTTATAATCTCCGGAGAGAGAGGCGAAACTTCCGGATCCGGTTCCCAGATTGTTGAGGGGCCACAAATAGTCCGGATTCTCTGTGAATGTGACCGAGCCAGTCGTTGTGGTCTGGGCGGGGGCGAAAGGGAAAACATAGGAGCTGAAATTCACTCCGTTCACTGTGGTGGAAGCCACGCCGGACTCTCCAATGTTGTAAGCGTAGAGGAGCGTGCCGAGTGTGCTGACATCGCTGTCGCCGGTGATGTTTTGGGCCGGTCCCCAGGTGACTGGATCTGGAAGCGGAGGTGCAAAGAGGGTGTGCGGGAGGAGCGTGGCGGCAAGAATGGCTGCCAAGAGGAGGAGGGTGGTTTTTTTCATGAGGCTCAAGTTGGTGTGTCAGCAATTTGCAGAGGCGTCAAATGTTTCGAAAGCCGGAGTTCTTTGATTTCAGGGGATGCGGGCTTGGAGCCATTCCTCTTCCTGGCGGGAGAGGCTGTCGGCGGGGATGGAGGCGGCGATGCGGGCGGCGGGGTCCTTTTGGCCGTTGGCGGCGAGGGTGGCGGCGTAGATGGCGCGAATGCGTGGCGGGAGGTTTTGAAAATCGGAGCCGGGGCGGAATTCGTGGAAGGCGGCGAGGGCGGCGGGCGCATCGCCTTGCTGGAGTTGGGCGAGGGCGAGTGTGGCGAGGGCGGAGAGGTTCGAGGGTTCGGCGGCGGCGCGTTGCTTGAGAGGCTGGAGCGGTGTGGACTCGCCGAGAATGAGGTGGAGGTAGGCGAGGTCGTTTTGTGTGGCGGGTTTCTGGAAGAGGTCGGGCAGGGCGACGGCGGTGAGTTTGTAGAAGCGGAGGGTGAGGGCGGAGTCGCGCTGGGCTTGGATGGCGGGGAGCAGGTTTTTAATAGCGGCGCGGGCGAACTCGGGGCGGCCTTCGAGCGTGGCGAGGTTTTTTTCGAAGAGTTCGGTTTCGCGGGCTTGGAAGAGGGAGGCGAGGGTGGCGGTGAATTTCGCGGGGTCGTCGGCGGAGGCGGCGAGAGCGGAGTCGAAGGCGGCGCGGGCTTCGGCGGGCTGACCGAGGTTTTTGTGTGCGATGCCGGTGAGGAGAGCGCTGGTGTGGGCCGGGAGCGGATTGTCGGAGCGGGCGAGGGCGTCGAGTGTTTCGCTCCAGCGGCCGGTGGCGGCGCAGGCGTCGAGCCAGGGGAGGAATGTCTCGGGCTTGGCGATGACCTCATCGAGGGACACGAGCGCGAGGGCGGCGTCGAAATTTTTCTCGCGGGCAAGCAGGGCGGCGGTGAGAAGGCGGTTTTCGGCGGGGGTGGTTTTTGTGCGGTCGACGAGGGAGGCGATGGCTTCGGGTGTGGCGCGGGTGGAACGCACGAGGGCGGCTTCCTGCTGCGTGAGGAGGGCGGGGTCGAGAGTGGCGAGGGTTTTGGCGGCTTCAACGGGGTCGGCGCTGGCGGTGAGGGCGAGGGCCTGGATGGCGGCGCGGCGGGCGAGGAGGGCGGGATTTTCGGCCGGATCGCCTGGGGTGGAGAGTTCGGAAAGGGCTTGGGCGTTTTCCCCGGCGCGGAAGAGGGCGAGGGCGTGGGTGGTGCGGAATCGGAGGTTGCCGGGATTGCGGCGGGCGAGTTCGGCGAGGGGGGCGATCTCTACGGGGCGGCCGAGGACGAGGTCGCAGTAGTCGATTTCGTTTTGGATTTGGGTTTTGTTGAGCACGCCGGGTGCGGCGAGGGCAAGGGCGCGGAAATGGCGGATGGCCTCGATGTCGCGGCGCTTGGTGACGACAGGAAGGAGGGCATCGATGGCGGGGCGGGCGGTTTCGGGTTTGGCGAGGATTTTTTGGAGTTCGGTTTCGAAGAGGGCGGTTTCGCCGGCCTCGTGGAGGAATGCAAGGGCGAGGAGGGTCTCGGTGGAGTTGCTGGAGCTGGCGGCGAGGGCGGAGCGGTAGGCTTGGGCGGAGTCGTCTTTTCGGCCGAGGAGTTGCTGTGAGCGGGCGCGGTAGAGGGCGGAGCGGTAGGCGGGCAGCGGGTTCGCGGGGAGGTCGAGGAATTCGGGAATTTTTTCCGTCTGGCTGGTGGAGGCGAGGGCTTCGATCCAGGCGGTGAACGAATCGGGGTCGGCGATGGCCTCGTCGCGGGTGAGGAGGCGGAGGGCGCGTTCGGGTTGGCCGTGGCGGGCGAGCCAGAGGAAGCCGGCGCGGCGTTGATCGACGGGGGATTTTTCGAGGCGGGCGGAGACTTTGGCGGCGAGGAGGGGAATCGCTGGGGGATTCAATGCGGCTTCGGCGGAATCGGCGGCGAGAAGGAGCGCGGGTGTGGATTTGGGATGGTTGCGGAGGGACTCGATCCATGTGGCGCGTTCCTTGGGCGGGACGATTCCGGCGAGGAGGGCGTCGGCGAGGGCTTGG